>JAATVS010000666.1 GCA_014523695.1 Nitrososphaerales archaeon TH5895 | reverse complement strand
ATCCTCTTCTTTCATTCCATGATCCTTCATTGCGTGTTCTCCTCCTTTCTGGAATATTTCTTCTTCTGTTTCGCCAGTAACGATGTAGTCACAATCAAATCCTGCCTCTCTACATGCTAAAGTTTTCATGATCCAATACCCAATGATCTAGTATAATTAATTTGCTAAGCAGTAGCCCAATATGATTCCGCAATTAATATTTCGACTTGAGATCATTCTAACGTATTCGTTGAATTCTTCAGTGTAAAATTCAAGTTACGCAAGGATCCTGTCTTTTGGACAATTAATTAATGGGGGGGAGGGGATCATGAATAAACTAATCTAATGAACGAGTATTGGTGAGTTGGAAATTACAAATGCTTAATATTTTTTCTAAAACTTCTCTGGATTTTGATATAAATATTGATAATGCTTACCGATAGGATATATCACAGTAAACCCGATATTTCGAATCATGATCTTAGTATTCATATTGCTCTTTGCTTACTACGGATATAGGGTTTATTTTTTTAGAAAGTCAGCTTACAGAACTTGCATTAAAGGTACTTCCACATATGATAGCCAAGAAAACGATACTCTTGTACGGTAAAACAAAAAAATTGCTTTTGCTGTTCCTGGTGGAAACTGCATCTGCTGCCTTTCGTAAAAAAGGTAAGCTTCCGGACTTTGGTGCATATTCCTGCAAGATTCTTTCGGTAATATCGGTGGGATTATTCTGTAAGGTTTGTAAGAAATTATAAACTCCTTTTGGTATTTGGGGTAGATGAATGATATAGACTATCAGGGCAAATGCGATAAGTGTGGACAAACCAGACCTGAACTCACTGTACCAGTTCTAAAGGACAAAGACGGCAAAAAATAACGCATACAATTCTGGTGCATCAATTGTCTTAGAGGAGAACTTCATAAGAAAGGATAATTTGCGCGTGCACTTAACACCGACCAATCACGTTGAATCTTGAAGACACTAGCGACAATCTTATTTTGATGAGTCAACATTAAATAAATACCGTTATCAGAAGGACTGTAATGAAACTAGCGGTTTCAAAAGTACTTGTTGGTATAGATGGTTCAGATCATTCATTTAGGGCTGCTCAATATGCTTTGGAAATTTCGAAGAAGTATGTGGCTAAATTGTTTGTGGTGACAGTCACTTACATGCCAGCAAAATCCCATATGTCTCAACAAGAAGCGATTGAAGTGGGGGCCGGACTTTCTGAAATGGACAAAGCAAAGACATGGTTCGAATCATTTACTCAAAGTGCAAGAGAGAATAAGATCGACTTAAAAACAGAGCTTGTAAATAGTCAACGGCCCGTAGATTATGTAATATTAGAATATGCCGAAAAGGAAGGTATAGATCTAATCGTCATTGGGACTAGAGGAAGGTCAGGACTCAGTAAAATAGTACTTGGGAGCGTAGCATCAGGAATTGTGACATACTCTCATTCTCCAGTATTAGTGGTAAAGTAGTATATGCAGAGATGTCTTTTTGATAGAGGATAATTGCCAAGCTAAAGTAAATGGTCTCTTCTTTTACTTACGGTATCATTAGTACATCGCAAATCGTTCCGTCGATTGTCTTATCCTGTATGATCCTAAGAGAAGTAAAGCAGATATTAGAATGGCCCCTATATGAGTTTTGTGATATTATAACAGATTTGCTCAGTATCAAATGTAAGCAGTGCCAAATAGTAACCAAATTGAAATACTCTAATAGAGTGATCGCCTCAACCCAAGACGTAGTAGAACCGGTCCACCATCTCAAGAATAAATGAATAGATAATTGAACCATTTCAGGCATGTGTCAATAATACCAAATATGATTCAAACATATACTCCAGTTATGTACCGCAAGCTCTTTATTTCGCGTTTAGTTCAATGAATTAATGTGAGTTCGGGCGATCTACTTACCCTACCTTTTTTCCTGGCGATGTTACTCAGCGCAATTATCATTTTCTCTCTCAATCCTATCAAAATTTCCTTTGGTTACGACAACAACAACCTCGGTGCCGGCGAGTACCACTACATTGTTACCAACGAGAACGATGAAGCCCCTCAAGGTTTAGATCTGTTGGAAATATGTTGTTCTTGGTCAAATGAGTTATCCGATGCAGTTTTGACATACGCTTTCGTAGACGTAGATGGAATAGATCAGTCAGCTAAGCACGCAGTTGAAGATGCGATAGAAGAATGGGATTCCAAGATTGAAGAATTGGAACTAGAAGAGGTACAACAATACCCATCGGCGTCTGATATCCAAATAACATTTGAAAGTCTTGGCGGTATTGAAAATGGAGAGCGAGACTACAATTTCAAAAACAATATAGACGATCACCTAACAATTATTCCGACTGCTGGTTGGACTCAATTTAAGTTTACGAATCAAGGACTTATAGAAGGAGTCAAAATAACCATATCCGACGCTGTATTAGACTTAGGATTTGATGATGATATTATTGAACAGATAGCGAAACATGAAATGGGACATGCTTTGGGACTTGGACATGCTCATGATGAGGAACGACTGATGGCAGATATAGTTGTAGAAGACAGAACAGGGAATGTATCAGAATGTGAAATCTATGGTGTAATTCAAGCGAATCAATGGAAATTGTTGAATGCAAAAGATACTGCAGGTCCTCCTATGAGAAAGTATATTAATTGTTGACCTTTCTTCAAGGTGAAAGATTAAATCAATATTTTAAACGACAGTATGAAATTGCTAGGGCTAATCCATGTCAACCATCGAATCCCATTTATCATTTCGACTAGGGTTTTCCCAGTTATTTATTGAGCGATAAGGTGACACATTTCAGAAAAAAGAAATTCTAGTGCGGGGGGGGAATGAAATGTTATCAAGCATTGATTACGAATCCTCTCATATATCTATTCGCGACCTTTTTCACCCTAGTACTCTCAAGTTGGAAATGTAGCATATATGGAATAAATTATGGTATTTCTCTATATCCCCCATTAAATTTCCCATCGTATAACCACAAGATTTGAGTATGAATAGTAGATTCCAAATATCCTCGGGTAGAGAGAACCTAACAGAGTAAATGACTAGGTATGAAATACATCGCATTTATCATACTCTACGTCCCAAACGAGAAGGTCCACGACAATGCAATGAGTCCATCATGTTGGCCAAAAAAATGTTGCCTAACTTAAAACACCTCTTAGACACTTACCTATATACAGTAACTTAGCAAAATCCGTTCAAACTATCCTAGTTCTAATTTTCTATCCTTTTTATTATTATCTTACAAGAGATGTGGGAAAAACCATGTTAGTACTTTCCCAATAAATATCCTTATTATCAATATCATGGTTTATGCCTGTCTTGCTCTGCCTGAACGACTCATCTTAGTAGCTGCAAATAGATCATCGCTCACTTAAGGCGTAAACATTCGGTTTATCTTAGCAGTCATAGAAATAATTTTATTATATAGTCACCATATGTATTACATGGCTAAACAAGATTCCCATACAGATTCACAACTTAAAAAAATATACGAACTGAAGAACATTGCCGTTGTGGGTATGTCAACGAACAAAGAAAAAGCAGGTCATTTTGTCCCAAAATATCTCATTCAGCAGGGTTTTAATGTGATACCGGTGAATCCGACAGTTTCAGAAGTTTTGGGGAGAAGATCGTATTCTACGGTATCAGATATTCCAGATAGGGTAGACGTTGTTAACATTTTTAGAAAATCAGAGGATGTGCCTCCCATTGTTAACGATGCAATCAACAAAAAGGATCATATTAAGGTAATATGGATGCAGGAAGGAATCTACAATGAGGAAGCAGAGAAGAAAGGGCTAGAAAATGGACTTGATGTTGTTTTTAATAGATGCATGATGGCAGAGCACAGGAGACTACTCTTCTAAAATGCAACAACCTAAGATTTATTATATTATTTCGTTGAACTGATGAACCTTAAGCGGGGAGCTATCTTCCCTAGTTAATTCCTGAACTTGAATAGAGGTAAGTATGTCGAATGTCAATAACCAAAACATAATCGTTCATGCTTTGTAGCCAATTAGTAGATTTTAATATAATGAAATCAGGAGCCGATTTGCTTTTCATATACATAAGACTAGTTTACTGTGCCAACGCTTTAGTTTTATTGGGTATCTTGGAAAGAATATTTGGTCCCCCAAGTGTAGTATTACAAACCCTAATCGCTTCAAGCTCCCCACGTAACTCATGAATCAACAAAGAGCCCATCAATAAATTTATTGTAATTGTCCAATCTTTTCTGGAAAATCATTCATTTCTTGGTTGTCGACTTGTCTAACAATATCTTTTTTCCTTTCATTTTGGGCAATATTTTTGGGAGAGTGATCTGGTATAAACCAAATCTGTGGTCCCCTAGTGTCCAGCCCTACGATATGGTCTGACTTTAATTCTTCTATGTATTTGATCACAAAATACCCAATCTCGGCGACCTTCGCCATAGTCATATCCCTATTCCAAATCCGTTCCAAAAATGTATTGGCGTATCTTGAACCGCTTCCGATCAGACGGTATTTTGCTTCCGGGTTCAAAAGACCAAAAGAATTAAGTATGTGAGAGTCGCAGGCTTGTCTTGATGTCCAATTCCTACCAATATATCAAAAATTGCGCTGCTATGACGCGTTCTATATCGTTCATTTAGAGCATATGTCTGGCTAGAGCTGTAAGCAAGATTTCATTAACATTAGTCTTTGTCTGATTTCTGTTGATGTATGCAGCAATATGGTTTCGAAATAACTCGAAGTTGCCTGAAGACCCCGAAGAACCAATCACAACATTGTGCAGGATAGAAAATAATTTCTCGGCAAAATAGAAATTCAACCCGTCAGTTTGATTAGTTACGATCTTATCTGCAACCAGAACAACACCGTCGCTACAGCTTGAACCTAAAATGAGTGTCATCTTCCCAAATTAATGTAGCTCTACTGATTAAACCCTTCTAACTATTGATGTGTTCGTTAGATACTATACTATGAGACTAAGGTAAAGCCCCATTCCACCTGCAACTTCAGGAACCCACCAGCGATATTGCAATATTTTTGATATCTTTTTTTAGGACGGTAAAAAGGAGCATATCTGCCAATTGACAACAATGGATTGGAATCCAAAGCTACCGGGAAACAATAAACTGCAGAATTAGAGTAATTGACTTTTAAATCTTATCCAAAATTGGCTAGCAAATATTGCTCGAACTTTATTATTTCATCCATTCCCCAGCAAAACGTCTTCATGAAAGATTGTCTTTCTTCCCTTAAATACAAATATCTTAAGCTTGTTTAAATTCCTTAGTAATTCAGCAACCAGGTCAGGCCCCTTTGCTAGCATCCCTCTCTCACCCAGAGCATACAACGCGTATTGATTCTCTATATTTTTTCTAGTCTAGGGTTCTCAAAAATGAGGTTATATCTGTTGACCCTATCTTCAATCACCAGTATCGATTTGCCACTATTGTTATCATTTTCCATTTTCAGAACATACTTCTCCAAACCCTCTAATTATATGCTATTTCCAATCGGTGAGCTTCTGTTACCTGTATTCCTTAATATCTTGTACATAAAGGCAATAGTTTAACCTACTCTTGAAACTTTCCCCATCCGCAACCTTAATTATAACGGAGAAGTCACAGTATTGCTAGCCCTTTCAGCATATAGAACTGTGATAAAGAGTTGAATTGTCTATGAACTATCCTAACATGTGGTCATCATTTCCACCGTATAACTCTTTATCGAATGCCAGGATGCCAAAGATCATCCCGACTAATGCAAAAATCCCTGCAATGCTATAAAATTGCCAAGGTACTGATGGTGCGGAAGCAGGCAGAGCGTAAGAGAACACAAACGCAATAAAAAAGAGCACTGCGACAGCGATGCCGCTAACAAGTCTTCTAGTTGACTGGTCGTATCTTCTAAGAATTTTAGTTTTCAAATAATATCATTCATCCGCCTCGAGCACAGTCATGGAGAAGAGCAAAAATTTAATGTTTGTGTTTTAATTTCTTTTCCCCTCCTCGTAGTAGATAATTGAGAGATCAGAGTAACAGATGGTCGATCAATTGCTATTGCTTTTATCATATGGGACGGTCCCAATCCAGCATGCTGATTATGTCACATCAAAGTAAGACTTATAGATTGAAGTACGATGAAGTGCACTGATTTATGAAAACTGCCAAAGAGTCGGCCTCTACGTGTATGATGTTCAATGTCCCTCATTTACATGGAATACACTCGCTGAAAGTTTTTATAAGTCTCATCTAACTTCGTAATATTGGTAAATTTAGTACTATTCACTGTTCTTGTCGCCAGTATTCTGACTTCATTTATGTCATATTCGGCAAGTCAATTTCAAGATTCTCATCGGCAAGTCAATTCCTTGCCAATGGGCCAAGCTCTTGCCCAACAAGATGAAGACAGCTCGTCCCAACCCGACGACCAAGAAGAAGCTGACGACCAGCAGGTTGGAGACGAAACTGGCCCTGACACATCCGGTGTTTCAGAAGGGGGTCAATCAGAGGATCTTGCGGCATCCCCTTCTGATGAATGTCCTCCCAATTTTGCACTTGATCCAACGACAGGAGAATGCGATTCGATTTTGGGACCTTGTCCTGATGGAGAGACGAGAGGTGAGTCTGGATATTGTGCAGTAATGCCTGAAGAATGCCCTCCTGGGATGTTTATTAACGAGAATCCGTTGTGCGAACCCTGTCCAATAGAGGGGGATATTCCAAGTGAGTGCATCTCACCACAACCACAACCGGAACCGGAACTACAACCAGAACCGGAACCACTCCCCAATGTAAATAACACCACGAATCCTGGTAATGCGACTATCATTACTATTAACAATGCCATAGCTCAAGCATTTTCTAGTTCAACTTATAATACCAACGTTCTACAGCAATTAGCACAGAATACTCTACTCGTGGGTGAGGAAACGGTCCCAATTCAAGGAATGATCACAGCGAATGATTCAAGGCTTCTTTCTACATTTGATCCTTTCCATCTTATTGGTGGAAGCGCGATAGTTTACCTTCCAACTAGCAATATTTCTTCTCCCTCCCTGCCTTTTGCATCTTCCTCTGTCACGACTCCTAGTAAACTTCAGCTAATAGCACTTGATGGTGATTCCCATCAATACGTTACTCT
>JAATVS010000665.1 GCA_014523695.1 Nitrososphaerales archaeon TH5895 | reverse complement strand
TATTTGCGACTAAATGTCTATTTGCGTCTTTGTAACGCATTGAAAGATACGTAAACCCAATTAGCTGGTGTGTCAATTCGTCTTCAGCGACGAGGACTAGGAAGCCTAGTTTAGGTATCGTTCTTCTAATGACAGGCAAAAATCTACCACTAAGTATCATTATAAGAAATATGATATGAAGCTCCAGCTTTTTGAAGGGAAACGGATGAAAAAGTTTTCTTGAGGCGAATGAGAGGTCCAAGTACAAGGTGGCCAGCTCATTGATATCGGATAATTTCGCCATTCTTATGACTGATTTTGGATTAAGTTCGATCAATCTTGTTCACATTTAGCTATGTTTTTCTTTCATCCAGTGTCTCCAGTCGACTATCAGCAGTTCGCTCTGTCCCAATATTGGTTACGGATCCATCAAGAACATCAGCATAGTCGGTGGCCACATGACTCCAAAACCTCAGAGCGATTAGTGGACCTTTATTCGAAAGGACAGGTTGTCCTCCCCGAAGAAGATTTATGATCGCCTCGGCCAATCCTTCTGAATCTCGTGGGTTCACAATTCTCGCATACTCTCCACTAGGAATAGTTTCTTCCGTACCTCCTATTGTCGTGCCGATTACAGGTGTACCGCACATCAAGGAACACAAAAGAGAAATCGGAGTAGATTCCAGAGCGGAGACAGAGGGTGAAACGACAATATCAGAAGCTCTGAACAAACTGCAAAGATGTGCATCGGCGACAAACCCTATAAAGGCTACATTCTTCAAACCAAGAGTCCGCGTCTGATTGACAAGTTTATCGAGCTCAGGCCCTTTCCCCCCTATAACGAAAAAAACTCTAAGATCAGTGCGGCTGTTAATAATCTTGATTGCTTCAAGCAAATACGATATTCCTTTATACGGTACAAGCCGACCAACAAAAGAGACCAGAAATGTGTAATCATTTCCTAGGTAACTGTCCCTAAACTGATAGGCCAGTTCGTTGTCAAGTGATTCATAAAGCTGCGGTTTGATGCCCTGATATATCACATGGATCTTTTGTAAATACCTGCGTAAAATCGAAGAGTCTTTCGCATACCTCGAGGTATTAGTGCATACAACGTGTGCCAGATTCAGAGGACATTTGGACGATACATAAAAATACGCCTTTTCTATGATTCTATGGACTAAAGGTCTACGTTCTCCTTCTTTTTCTTCTCCATCATTGGAATCTAATTTTGCATCCATATGATAAGTTACGACCAGTTTCTTCCTACATATCCATGATAAGAACGAGACATACGATTCTACGAAGGGATATGGCATATGAATATGAACTATTTCACTTCGACGAACCCAAGAAATCACCCTAATAAACGCGCACAAGCTTCGCAGGGTGGGAACAGGTCTCTGCAAGATCATGGTAGAGTCAATGTAGAGAGTGTCTTTATCTGAATTGCTGATCTGCTGCGATGGTGATTTACCACTATTAGTACTCTTCGATGTGATTATAGAGACGTCAAAGCCTTTCTTTTTAATTTCGTCTGCGACCGAGAAGGCGTACTCTTCAATCCCCCCTAGAATCGTTCGAGGTAGAGGCGTGACAGTAAGGATCTTGGTCAATTTGCAACAACAGGATTTGTGTGATTGAACCACTCTATAGTTTTGCGCAATCCATCCTCAAACCTCACCTGCACTCTCCAGCCCAAGGATGCCAGTTTCCTCGAATCAGCAACCAGTTCACTGCTCCCAAGGACCTGCTTCTCCATATCATTTACAATCATTTTTTGATCCACCGCATTTCGTAATGTAGATGCGAGGCTACCAATAGTGGTCCCTTTGCCAGTACCAATATTGTATACCTCACCAGCACTTCCCTGCTGAGCTATTGTCACAATGGCACTGACAGCGTCTTCAATATACATAAAGTCCCGGATAGGCTTAGAGTTCCAAATTTCTATCTTGTGTTCCATAACCGCCTGCTTAATTAAAGTCGGAATGATATAATCTCCTATTTGTCCGTCTCCAAATGTGTTGAAGTTCCTAGCAATGCAAATATCATGTTCATAGTTATTAAAAAAACACAAACACAGATCTTCTCCCATTATCTTTGATATGGAATATGGATCGTTACCATTCCGAGGATGGGCTTCAGAAAGCGGCAGCTTCAAAGGGTTACCGTACACAGCAGCACTTGACATGAAGACCAGTCTGCTGCCTTTGTCAGAGCTCTCCACCATGTTCTTGGTTCCTACGACGTTCACGTTGAATGCTAAGCCGAAATCTTGTTTGCAAGTTCGTGGATTAGCTAGAGCCGCAAGATGAAAAATGAAATCAAAATCATTCTGTTTGAATACATCCTCGACCTCCTTGCCATTAGAGATGTCGATTTGATTAAAGGAAAAAGACTCATTACCTGTTAACAGTGATTGCAGGTCATCGTCCTTTGCAAATTTAGGGGTGATGAAATCTATTCCAACCACACTACATCCGAACTCACTAAGAAGACGAGTGCACAAATTGGAGCCTATAAAACCACTGGAACCGGTGACCAGTACCTTTGCTCCCCGTAGATCTTTTCTAGCCATTTGTTGATAACAGATCATTCATGTTCATGTTAGCGTTTGCTCGCATAAAAATCCTTTATAACGTCAATGACTCTTTCTGCTTCTGCTTTAGAAATCGCGTTTCCAATCGGCAATGAGAGTACTCGTTCATATACGTTTTCGGCATTAGGACAGCTGATGTCGCCCAGCCTGGATCGATGGTAAGGTTGCATATTCACTGGGGGCCATGGTATCCTAGTATCAACACCTCTTTCATTTAGGAACTTGTTCAGCTTGTCTCTGTCGGCTCTGTCCTTGGCAAGGCACATAAACAACATCCATGGATGTCTAGAAACGTAACTTGGAACTTGCTGAAATTCAAGGTGCTCTGATAAGTGAGAAATGTAAAGTTCAGCTATCTGCCTTCTCAGTTCCATATATCCATCTACCTTCTTTAGCTGAGCTATCCCTATTGCGGACTGAAGATCAGTTGGACGGAAATTCAATCCAAAGTCTGTATGGACGTATTTCTCCTTTCCTTCTCCGTGGCTACGGATAAGTTTTAACCTCCCTGCAACTTTCTCGTCCTCTGTAACGATTGCTCCCCCTTCAACCATTGTCATCTGCTTTGCAATGTGAAAACTGAAAATTGTAGTATGGTCATAGGCTCCCAGAAGTTTTTCTTTGTATCTAGCACCGAAAGCCTCAGCGGCATCCTCAATAAGGTTAATACTATGTTTACGCGAAAACTCTCGAATGGAGTCTATGTCAGCTGGGAGGCCTGCAACATCTACGAACAGGAGACATTTTGCATCTTTATTTTGTTCAAAGGTCGTTTCCAAATTACTAATGGAAATGTTAAACGTATGCGGATCACAATCAATCAATACTGGTTGGGCGCCAATAGCAAGTACACTATTGACGGTGGCAATGAAGGTATAAGTTGGGACCAACACCTTGTCTCCGGAGTTTACATCATTTGCTATGAGAGCAGCTATCAATGCTGACGTCCCATTATTGACGACGGTTGCGTTCTTTACACGTATGTAATTACATATGTTTTCTTCAAGCTCGCGCGTCTTGGGGCCCATTCCAAGCCATTTTGATGTCATGACGCTGCTTACTGCTACTTCTTCGTCCTTTGAAATATCTGGAACTGACCACGGGACCTTTTGTTCTAGCAATTGCCATTCTTAGAAAATATGACTATAAATCGTAATCGGAAAATTGTACTAATACTTTCCCTCTAATGGAAAATCAGAATGCAATATGAAAACTTCTTGAGATGCCTTCTTGAGATGCCTTCTGGTCAGCTTCAATAAGGTGCAATCAAGCGCTTATTTGACATAACTTTGAGACAGTCTCTATGACTGCCTCGTGACTATTTAAGCCAGGTCGCCATCCATCTGCGGCAAACTTTTTACAATCCAATAGCATTTCTCGGACATCACCTGCCCAACCTCTTCCCTCCTGGCCCTCGGTAAAGAGTAACTTTGTGTCCTGTAAGCCTAGAGAACGAGTCACTATAGCAGCAATGTCGGTTACCCGGATCCAATCTGTGGATCCCACGTTATAGACCTCAGTTGCACCCGGCTCCTTCCGCTCTAACACCTGCCCAGCAGTTTTTAACGCTTCGATACAATCATCAATGTAAAGATAAGACTTTTGCTGCTTACCGTTTCCTCTTACTGTCAATTCTTGCGGGCTATATTGAAGCCTCTGCATAAAGTCATAAATCACACCGTGGGAGCTCTGCGGTCCGATGACATTCGCCAATCTAAGTATGATGCTAGATAATGAGAAACTTCCACAATATCCGGATACAAATGATTCACATGCAAGCTTAGACGACCCGTACATGGAGATAGGCTGGAGGGGACCGTATGACTCGGGTGTAGGAATGATTGAGGGTTCACCATAAACTGTGGAGCTCGAAGTAAAAACTATTCGCTTACAATTATCGCTTTTCCTCATTGCTTCAAGAAGATTGTATGTCGCTATCAGGTTATTTCTGAGATCAACACTAGTATCGAAGGAGCCCACCTCAACACTGACATTAGCAGCGAGATGAAATACCATACTGCATTCTTGAACTGCTCGTTCAAGCGTATGTTGATCAGATACCAGATCTGCCCTAACGGTCTCCACATTATGTGGCAGATTGGTTAGATTGAAAGACTTGCCTCTATTGGAAGCAGACAAATTGTCTAATATTATGACTTCATTTTTTGGGTTGCCAGATGCAATACCCCTAGAGAGCTCGGCTCCAATAAAACCCGCTCCTCCTGTAACGAGGATCTTGTCCATTGATCAAGAGGCAGCTCTGGATATCTCGGCCTTAATCGAAGGAGCAGTGATAGGCTGTCGCAATGCAAGCCTTCGTTTATTTCTGTACCTCCACAGAAAGCGCAAATTTTCCCAACCATGGTTAAAAGTTGCCAATTTGGCTGCGCCGATGCGTCTGGAATATCTGCCCCCAACCTCCAATGAATTGAAGAAGCTAAAAGCGACTATCTTTAATTCCTCAGAAAATGCCATGTCATCTGATAAGAGTTCAATCTTGTCTACAAGATCTCGTCTTAAGATCCACATCCCCGACTGTGAATCTTCGATTTTCACAGAATACAGCGCCTTTAGAAATGTGGAAAGGATAAAGTTTCCAAAAATATGAGTTTTTGACATGGCTCCATCTTCGAGTTTGGAAAATCTATTTACTGTGATAAAGTCAAGTCGATTTTGTTCGAGTTGCTCTATTAATTCAGGAATCATTTGAGATGGATATGTGCCATCAGCATCCAGGGTGACTATAATCTGGCCTTTAGCGTGAGAAAAGCCGGTTTTATAGGCTCTTCCGTACCCTTTTCTTCCCTCTGGTATCACTTTAGCCCCTAAGGCAGAGGCTGCTTCCGCAGATTTATCTGTAGAATCGCCGTCTACTACTAATATTTCTGCTTCAAAACCTTGCGATTTTAGTTTGTCTATAGGAAGCGATCGGATGGTTTCCTGAATCCCAGCCTCTTCATTTAGCGTTGGAATGACAATAGAAATACAATTTTCATTATTCATGCAAATGTTACAGAAGAAAAGCACATACATGTATAAATGTCTTTTTTAAGATAATTATACGACACAATTATCTATCAACTGCATTAACAATGCTATTAGCCCTAATGGATATACAAATGAATGTGTATATGAATCGTCAACAGTTATTTGGACATTTTTTACCAAAGTATGCTAAATGAATTTTTATATGTCATTTATGCAATATCAATATCACCAAAAGAATGAATTGCTCAAATTTCTTGAAAATTTGTCAGCAATCTTATTGAGACCGCCCAGGTGTATGCCATTAGTGCAATAGATGCGAGGATCCCCACATAACCTTGACGAGCCATCCATATTAGCGCGATAGAGGCAGGAATTTGAAACGGTATATTGTACAAGATTCTCGTCATCACTACCCTATCACCGAAGAACAATGGCAAAATCCCAATAGACAGAAAGGATATCAGAAAACTTGCCAATACCAAGTTAGTTTTTTTGCTGACAAGCAGTATGCCGGCAAAGGCTAGTGACATTAGAAAGACACTATTACCAAATATTCCTCCGACATGCACTTGAACAGTTCTTACAAGATTGCTCCATCTTGATGCGAACTGCGATAACCCGGCATCAGTATTCTCAGCTACTCCAAGATTTAACGTTACACCAGAACTGGACCCAATTATTGCGCTCCTGGTCAGGTCTACGATGACGGATAGGATGATCACAATTATGGCTACGGCAATTACCTTCCTGCCAAACGATCTCAAAAAGAGTGAGGCCACTAGAAAAATAGTTAAGACAAGAGCAAATACAGTATAGGTATATGTATGCGTGAAGATTACCGCTACCAACGTTCCAAAGAATAAAACAGCATATCTGAACGATGATGTTCGAAGAAACATAAACATAAACGTCGAAGATATGAATGCCAGTATCAATGCGAACCAGTTCGCATAGAAACCCGCATAAATGCCTATAAGGAACTGAGGCGATATCATGGTGAGGAACGCCGATAGAATTGCTATGACCTCATTTTTCGTAATTTCCCGGGCAAGAAAGAATATAGACATCGAAAGAGATGGTGCCAGAATCATTGGAAGTACCAGTTCGATGCTGTCTACTGTACTGAAATAAGGACTAAGCGATGACACTACTGGCAGGGTGAGAAGGATGGCAAATGGTCTATCTCCGTCGGTATATTCCTTAAAAAGCTGCCATAAGACAGTTTCTGGACTTGTCCCTGGTTGCAACAGAGCATCCGCTATATCAGCATATTGTATCGTATCGACTCCAACTGGACGCTCCGACTGCATATGTGGGACATAGGTCATGACAATCGCCAAAACGATGATTGATATTAAGGAAATTGATTTTGACCGTTTGGATAAGGTTGCAGGAGAGGGATCAAGTACGAATCGATTCAATACCATCTTTGATCTATGGCGCAGCTCATCCCAGATTATTTTTGACGGGAGTGAAAAAACTAATAGAAATACAATTACCGGCGAGAACCATGAAACGATATTGGCCAAAAGGTAAGAATAGTCTGAGAATTCTCCACCAAAATTACTGCCGGCAATTCCAAATGAAAAGAGTATAGAGATTACAGATAATATTACGAGTGCAAGAAAAAAATAATTACCGAATAATGTGCTCGTATCTGGTACCAGTAAATCCCTTGTTGATGTTCTCCGAACAAAAAGTGTACCTATCGATGGAAGAGCAAAAAAGGCAATCATATACGAAAATGAGCCTCCCAGATATATCGATAGAATTGAGATGAAAAGTACAACAGCAGTGGTAAGTATTCGTGCTTTCCTGGGGGATATTGACAAAAAAGTCCATAGTACCCATGAAGATGAGAGTACTATCTGCACAATTCTCTGATCCACCGTTATATCAATAATCTCATTGGAATGATAGGTCACTCGGCGTTCAAAAAAATAGAGATCAGGATCGAGAAATGACGCTATACTAAAGAACGTGGAAATTGTAATTAGTGTAAGGAGCACCGAGGTTGTTATAGAAATCCAAGAACTATGGAACCCAACGACTCTAACCAGGCTAGGCAACTCTAATTTCAATTGTAATTATTTTGTCTGTCTGTTCTGCCTAATACTGGTTTAAGCAAGCCTAGCAAGTAACTAACGGGGATTTTTTTACCATTGCTCGATTCGGCATTATAGTTTTTGCGGAAAGAAATCAAGATCCAAAACATAGTTGTACGTCCAGTTGTATAAAAGATGATTCCCTCGGAGATTTTCGTCACCATAAGCTTGTCATTCTCTATCTGCTATGAAGCAAAGGAAAGAAACTAGAATTTTCTTTCACGCTGCAGTATAGTAGATGACTGGAGCGCTCGACTGGCTTAGAGCTGGCAATACTTGTCAGAGATATTGGAGTGACATTGAGAAAGTTGGGCATATCTCCAGCTCAGTGCGCGGTAGGGATTAGGGTTCACAATCTGATTGAAAGAATGGGTTTGGACGAAAACTCTATCGAAACTTTTTTCTCAACAGTCTATGCTAAATGTCGAGACCTAGGCATAGATCCAAACCTTGCAGTACATTGAGGGACTGGCCTCGCTTTTAAATGGCAGGAACAACGAGAAGCAAGAAGCGATGTCTATACAGCATATCGATAGCATGTTCGAAAAAAAGGAAACAAAGAAAGACAGAGTTAGAGGAAGAAATAAAGCGACTGGAATCCAACGCTCAATACCTTCGTATTAAAGCGTCTCTTTGTGAGAGCAACCTGGAACAATTGGCCGAGAAAGAGAGGAGACTCGAATCATACCTCCACTGCGAATCTGTAAAGAATGTAAAACCGAAGAACATGGATCAAAAATATTTTTGCAGATGAGCAAGTGATGTATTACGTTAAGACTTTTAGCCAAAGGACGCATTTTTGGGACAGCTAATCTTTACTCGGCATTTGTTTGTATGTATTAAAACGAAACAAACTCCATTTGCATATTTGTGCGTATTGATTTGTAGAAGCCTAACCTGAAGCAACTTCTAGACCCCTACAGTTCTAGGGAGGGACGTGATTTGCCAGCCATCAATTTCGTTTCTCAAGAATAGTAGCTAATCTGTGTTATGAGACTAAATGTAAGAAGATATTTATTAGTTACATTGTGAACCACGCCTATGGATTTTGACAGACTATGCGATGATATCTTTGAGCTTGATCCAAAGATAAGGTTCGCCGGTGTATGTAATGATGTTGGTGAAGTAAGTTATGGCGGGCAGCGAGAAGGAATCGCAGATCTTCTTTCCAAAGACGAAAGTAGAAGATCAAATTTACAGGCTATAGCCAGATGGGCTTTAAGGGATTCTCTCTCGCCAAGAATCGGCAAGGGGAGATATGCGATAACAGAATATCAGAAAATAAAAAGGATAACATTTCCGCTTGAAGAAAG
>JAATVS010000664.1 GCA_014523695.1 Nitrososphaerales archaeon TH5895 | reverse complement strand
GAACTCTTGCGGTAATGGAATACTACCCGAAAGCATCCCTTGTAAAAATGTCGAAAGCAGTGCCAAAGGTGACAAGAATATCGTGAATATAGAGGGAATAGTTTTCCCTTAGTTCGTCAGTTGGTCTCTTAAATCTAAGATATAATTGAACCTGACTATGAACATATTATTAGAATCTAGGCAGATGAGAATGCTAATAGATTTAAGTCAGATTCCATCTTTACAGAATTTGTATAATATACATTGCTTCTCTCCAAGCTCGTCGATACTTTTGAAAAGATGGAAAAAACCAAGAGTAGGCTACTTCTTACCGAGCATCTTGTTACGCTATTAAGAGAAACTAATTGTGAAATTATCGACAAGGCTATTTATTTAATTCAAGGGAAACTAGGGCCTCCTTACGAAGGCATAGAGTTAGGACTGGCAGAAAAGATGGCAATTCGAGCGCTTGCTCAGTCATCTGGTAAGAGTGTCACAGACATATTGCTGGTCTATCGGAGGAAGGGAGATCTGGGTGATACAGCTGGGGAAGTAATGAAGACAAGAAATCAAAACACATTATTTTCTCAAGAAATGACCGTGGAAAGGGTTTTCGCTACTTTGTATAAAATAGCAAAGACTACTGGTTCGGGTTCCCAAGAAACGAAGCTCAGACTTGTTAGCAGTCTGCTCAATGAGACCACCCCACGGGAAGCAAGGTACATAATGAAATTTCTTATGGGAAGTTTGAGGTTAGGAATAGCAGACTTTACTGTTTTAGATTCATTATCAATGGCCTATACCAACGATAAGTCGAATCGTTCCTTATTAGAGAATGCTTATAATGTCTCCGGGGATCTCGGTTTGGTTGCAAGAGAGTTGGCCTGTAATGGAATCGAATCTGTTCGCTCAATACAGATAACTCTCTTTAAACCGATCAGACCGATGCTTGCCGAAAGAGCCTCATCCATAGAAGATGGGCTCAACAGAATGGACGGAATCGCGGGCGCCGAGTACAAATTGGATGGGGAGAGAGTTCAGATACACAAGGGCAGAGAAAACAAAGGTGACAAGGATACAATTGGTAATGTTAATGGAGTAAGAGTAGAACTCTTTTCAAGGCGGCTAGAAAATATCACTAGCCACTATCCAGATGTGCTCCAGGCAATTAGAAAAAAGGATAGCCTTAAAGAAGTAATACTTGAAGGCGAGATTGTTGCTGTCGATCCGAGTACTTCAGAATATCTTCCGTTCCAAGAGCTTATGCATCGGAGAAGGAAGTACGGAGTTGAAGAGGCAATGCAAAGCTACCCTGTAATCGTCAACATATTTGATGTGTTGTATAATAATGCTAAATCAGTGACAAGTCAGCCTTACGCAGAACGACGGCGGATATTAATTGATCTTGTGGAAAGGAAAGATCTGGCTAATGAAGGTGGTAAAGTTAGAGACGTAGCCGGTTCGAGCAATACGGGAAAAATGATGAGTAGGAAAAAGAGAGGCAAAGGAAAACTGGGACCCAATGAGGAAGGTGTAAGCGAGTGGTTGGGAAATGAAGGAACAGAAAAAAGAAGAGATAAAAGCAGCACCAAATCCCAACAAGAAACAGGTATGTCACGCCACAATGATTTGCGACAGGCCACCAAAACAGTGACTGATAGCATTCAACAGAGTTCAAATCATGCTACTGCAAACAGAATCCAACTAATAACGCAAATTATGTCGAGCAACAAGAAGGAGATTCAGGAATTTATGAATTCGGCTATAGCTGCAGGATGTGAAGGGATCATGCTAAAGCATCGAGAGAGCGTGTATCGAGCAGGGAGCAGAGAATACCTATGGATTAAGGTGAAGCGAGAATATCGGAGTGAGTTAGCAGATACCCTCGATTTAGTAATAGTTGGAGCTTTGTACGGTAGAGGAAGAAGGGTAGGAAAGTATGGAGCCCTTTTGTTGGCAGCGTATGATGAGAACCAGGATATTTTTAGGAGCGTTAGCAAAGTGGGAACCGGATTTACTGACCAGCATCTTGCAAGTTTCTACAATAGTCTTGAAAGTCTTCGTATAGATCACAAGTCACCAAGAGTTGACACGAGGATGGACCAGATGGATGTATGGTTTGAACCAAAGATTGTCATCGAGGTAATTGCCTCAGAAATAACACTAAGTCCTGCCCACACAGCGGGCCTCAATTCGATAAGAGAAGGTTATGGCCTAGCATTGCGTTTTCCCAAATTTACAGGAAAAATAAGAGATGACAAGGGTCCAGAAGATGCGACATCTGTCCACGAATTGATCGAGGTGTTTAAACAGCAGCTTAAAAAGCAAGCAAAGAAGTAGAACTCTTTCATATTCTTGGTTTACAATGAAGATAGAAAGAAAAATAAAGAGTAAAACCCACTTCGCTTAAACAACATACAGTATTTTCGCAGCTAGTTAATTGCTACGTTTAATATGTAAGCTTCCATGTCACCGGGTAAAAGCTCAAAAAGGGAAGAGCAGATTATCAAAACCACTTAGATCTTGGTACTATTGTAACAGGAATCGGATTAGTATCTGTGCTACTAGTAATAAAAGGAATAGAAATAGTAGAATAAAGTGGTGCCCTACATTAGCAATCATGACGACAATTTGAGAAACTTATTGCTTGGTAGGCAGATATGATTTGTACAATTACATCTAAGACCAGGCCACACAATCTGGGTAACAGTTTGGATTCAATAGACAAATATTTAGAATCATTTCGACCTCATTAGGAGTGGGTCTACCAAAGTAACTGACCAGTATGAGTCAGTTCAAGCCTGATGCGCAAGTAGTTTTGGGATTTTGGGTTGGCAATAAAAAATGTAGCATTATCCAAGATTGTGCCTTGCCATAGGGGCGCAGTATATTTGTTATCGATTTGGACTTTGTAAAAGTACTTCAAATAAAATACAATAGATTTAAAGTTCTCCCATTATGTAAACACCCTTCCGCGCTAGTATTTACGTTCTAACATATATATATGCAAATTGTTGAAATAAAGCATGCATTTGATTTCACCGGTAATGCTATTCCTGTACAACGAGTTAGATAGAATTTGGTTTCCTACAATATGGAGCAAGGACTTGAAAGTCGATGAAAATAAACCCATTTAAACGTAAGGATAAAGATGATCCGTACGGTGGCGGTGGCGGTGGATCTCGCAGGACCACCCCCGAAGGAGAACCCCTAGAAGATCCTCATGGTTCACCCTATTCGAAAAGTTCTACTCCGGGCCGTGGAAGAATATCAAGCCCCTTTATCAAGATCGTAGTTCCAGCTGTAATAGGTATCATCATAATCGCAATAGCCGTAACCGGAAGTGTAAAGCTCGTGGATGCTGGCTATCGGGGTGTTCTCCTGTCATTTGGTGCTGTGGATACAACTAAATCTCTTCAAGAAGGAATTCATTTCGTCGTTCCTGTTCGAGACAACGTTGTGCAGATGGAAGTGAGAACTCAGAAGATTACAGAAGATGCAGCATCTGCTTCCAAAGACCTTCAAGATGTTAGAACACAAGTAGCCCTAAATTATCACATTAATCCCGACAACGCACAGCTTGTGTTCAAGGAAATAGGCCTGGATTATGCCAACAGGGTAATCGTGCCAGCAATTCAGGAATCTGTCAAACAGGTAACCGCTAGATTCAATGCAGAGGAGTTAATTACGAAAAGGGAAATAGTAAAGGATCAAATAGAAGAACAAATTAGGAACAGGCTTGCAGCTTATAATATCATTGTTGATGCAATCTCCATTACCGAGTTTGAATTTTCTCCAGAGTTTGTGAGGGCAGTAGAGGCAAAGGTCGCAGCTCAACAGAGGGCACTACAGGCACAGAATGAGTTGCGTAGAATAGAGATTGAAGCTCAGCAGGCAGAAGCAAGAGCAGTTGGAGAGCAGCAAGCAAATATTGCTAGAGCAGAAGGAGTTAGACAAGCAAACGTACTACAGGCACAAGGTGAAGCACAAGCAATAACCACAATAGATGAGCAGCTCAGACAGAGTCCAAGTTATCTAGAATGGCTGAAGTCCCAGAAATGGGATGGGCAGTTGCCTCTTGTGGTTGGTGGTAGTGGATCAGAAGCAAATGGTCAAACGGTTACGCCATTCATAGAGATCCCGACAAGTAGGAATGAATTTGAATCAACGGGTGGGAGCAATAATTCGGCGAACAACGGTAACATGACTTCGTCTGGTTTGGCCGGCGGTGGCGACACAATGCAGAATGTGTTGAATAACACTGTACTAACCAACGCGACTAGATGAAGTATTGACAGTGAGGCAATCACCTTAGACAATTATTCCTGGCAATCACCTTACTCGGTACGATGAAAGACGAGTCGGTGATTGCGCCGACTAGTTAATCGGCTAGCAGTATGATTTACAGCCCCTTCTGATTACCAGATTTGCGACCAAGACTACCTAGATGGGCTGTTGGAACAAGGCCATTTGTATTTCATTTGTTTTTTTCAGTTTCAACCAGTGTAAATTCCTGAACATATCATATATGACCTCTCCTTTCATTTAGAAAGTCGCCTAAATGGTGTATGTCCCATTTTGACGCAGGGCCAAGATCTCGCCTAGAATTGCCCTTTTCACCGCTATTAGATCGTGCTGTTGACCTAAATCCCTCTTGCTTTACTATCCGATCAACTATTAGTGCTGCTACCGGCAATGCTCCGGTCGCACCGGGAGAATTGTAATTTAACATGTGCACAGAGTCTTCATTTCCAACGATAAAGATGTCAGATACGAATTTACCATTTGTATCAACTAAGGACGATCTTATACCCGATGTTCCTCTTTTAGTAAAGAGTGAGGGGTCGAGTGCAGGAAGAAATTGCCTCGCCCGATTTATCATTACCCTCTTAGAAAGTGAACTTCTGAACTCATGAAGAGTCAGCGT
>JAATVS010000663.1 GCA_014523695.1 Nitrososphaerales archaeon TH5895 | reverse complement strand
CTCTATTCTAGATCTCTGAATGCCTTGATAATATCTTCATTCTACCCCCTTCCATGTTTTGAAGAATTTCTCGTACTCAGAAGATGTAGCTTTAACCAACCCTAACTGCATCATGAATTTAAGATCATCCCTTATCGCTCTGTGCTCTATTATTTTTCCGTCATCACCTATCGTATGTATGTGTACAGCTTCATATGAGATTTTATTTCCCGTCGGAGGAACAAAGAAAAAATTGCCAGTATGCGTACCTGTTACATTTCCAATAAAAACTACCTTCTCATCTTGAGAAATAATTTCGTGTTCCTCATAATGAAGATCAGCAAAAGCATTACGCAAATTCTTAACAGTATCTATAAACTCTTCCGGTCCGGTAAGCTGTGATCTGTATGAATCTTTGTGTGATTGCGATTCTCTATTAATGTATTCTGGGCTTATGAACTCGTGGACATTACTTGTATCTCCCGTGTTAAAGGCTTTTATAGCACGTCTAACAGTTTTGATATTCTCTTGTAGCAACATGACTTTACCTTAATAAATAGATTCTGAGATATAAGAGTTAGAGAAAGAGTCAAGTCTATTTTGCATACTCTCGACTTCCTTAACCTATAGTTGAACCGTTTATAAACATTCTAAACATTTATTTGCATACTTGCTCTTCTGCAATACCATAACATAAAAATAATACCGATCTTAACATTTATTGCTTAAAGTATTCTCATTCTCCCCGCGATAACATATCACGCAGATTTCCTATACTAATCATAGGGTGGTTAAAATCCTGTTGACTTAGATCTTCAATTTCGTCTATCTTGCTTTTGATCAATCCTTTTGTATCATCTGCTAATAGCCTTTTGTGAACCTGCGACTTTCTAAGCCTTGATTCTATTATTGTTGCTCCAATGGTAGAAACAAACACACCCATTATAGCTAGTCCAACAAACATTAGTAGAACTGTTATTGCTCGTCCCTCAATGCTAACAGGATAAACATCACCATAGGTCGCAGTGGTAATTGTACCTATTGCCAACCAAAACGCATCACCCAGATTCCTTACGGTTGAAGTTTCTTCGTGAGATTCTGCAATATATATTCCAAAAGCACCAATAATTATTGCCATAGTCGAAAATGCCACAGTATAGATATTTACTTCCCTCGAAAATCCTTAAGGTTCTAAAGAACAACTGCAACAACCTAAATAGTCGAAGAAGTCTCAAACCTCTAGCAGCTGCTCCTGTCATCAGATCATTCTCCAGTAGGGTGAAGGCGACTAATGGTATCATTGCAGGTATTTCAAACCAGTGCTTAAGAGCAAAGTTTAAACGACCATCCTCTAACGCATTCATTCTAATAATAAAGTCAATTGCCAGAATTACGACTACGATAAAGTCAAAAATGTAAACAGCCCACATTTGCAAAGTGTTCAGTGGGTACACATATTGGATCAAGATTGCGGCTACAGAAGCGGCTGTAACTAAGGAAATGAAAAGTTCAATTTTTCTATATTTCATATCAGAATGCAATGCCTTAAATTAATGAATCAAGGAGTCTAGGCAGGCTTTGTTGAATATATCTTTTAGGTAACTTTTATCTATTTCCAAAATCACGTGCAGAAAAAATTAATATGAATTGGGTTATTTTGATAGCTTATTGGTATCCTATAGATATATAACAGATTTCTTATGCACGATCAGTCTCTATAACAAGTCAGTCCCTTTCATAATATAGCTGATCTTCGCAACGAACGCTTGACATATAGACAAAATGCTAAGGATGGGCTATCAGTTTGTGATTTAAAACCAATTTTGAAGAAATACGGATTCTGCGATCTGCCTGTATACCCCAATACCGGTACGAAGGAAGAAAATTCTGAACCGCTCATGTCAATCTCTAGTAGAGAATACCATCTGTTCTACGATGAAAGGATGACTTCTTTGGAAATGGCGTTCACTGGAAATTTCAAGCCAAAATTGTCTCATGATGAACATGTTCTCATGATATCCTCATCGGTCTTTCCTGGCGGGCATTACAACTACGGTCAGATAAGGTCTATTAAGAGATATAGGACAAGGAGAGAAATTACATATGATACATTCCATGAAATAGATGGGGTACAATGCATCATGCAACTGTAAAGTATAAGAAAGGAACTACTTCACCTTTTAAGAAAGGCTCCTTACCAGATTCTCATTACAACACCGTTCTTGACAGGTCTCAAAGGTATTAGACATGGAGATGAATGTCTGGGATTTCCATAGATGCCTTGCACATAATTCAACATTAACTCGAAGTGTCAATCCTTAATGTATTTGATCTTTGTGTCCGTTGATATAGATTCTGTCTTAATTTTAATGACTATAGTGTTACTCGCTCTATTAAATAATCTCTGCCGTTTTTGATTGGTAAATATCCATCCTAGGATCACATCAAATGGAAGAAGGAAGGCCTTTCCAAAGGCTGCTAAGGCGACATTTTTTCTTTCAGCAACGGCTCCATTTAGAGAAGTCGTCTTTAGATTCATTACTCTTTTTCCTATAGATTGACCTGTTTTAGATTCAAAATAAGTCCAGTATAGGACGAAGATTAAACTTGATATTAGATAATGGAAGGGTTGTAGACCTTTGAACTGCTCTTCAGTCTCTTCTGCGTAATAGATCCAGAATGGAACGGACAAAATCGCAAACAAGATAACAAGACCAATTGAAATAATCACAAAGTCAATAAGCCATGCAATAAATCTTTCAGTCCATCTGGCTAATTTAATCTCACTGGGATGTACTTCTGATGATGATTCGCCCATTATCAATAACCTAATTTAATATCACGCTATATCTATTAATGATTACATATTGTTACATAATAAGTTATATTCGCTACACAAATTAGATTTGAAATAGATACCGGAGATTGCACGATTGCCCTTAAGCCACGTAGCTGCACTAATTTTGATTTCATCCTCTGACTTTTGTTGTTTGTGTCTTTGCGATGTATGTCCAAGAGTCAATCTCCTTCAAAGAGTCTATCTCATTAGTCGGAGACGCTGACTTTTCATATGTACAGCTTTGAGTGTCATTCTGGTGCAAATCCCATGATAATATGAAATTTGTTATTTGCTTCTTCAGCGTCCATCTCGGCCATAGAGACTAGATTACCTACTGGATCATCTGTAATTTGATATAACAGAAAAGATATCAGATTTAAGTAAGAGCCCGATTTTGCCTAATGCAGATAAACATGACTCCCGCTAAATTGCCAAATGAATACCAAATATATGGTAATTGTTGCAGCAATGACAGTCAT
>JAATVS010000018.1 GCA_014523695.1 Nitrososphaerales archaeon TH5895 | reverse complement strand
TCTCGCGGAAATTTACAGGGCACATGCCTTCGAAAAGCATTTCTGGGATTTTATTAGAAAGACGACGGCCGAAATTGGCAAAGGAAAGTCAACGATGTCGAGTCCAGTAACAGTATCGCCTTAAATGTAAGAATTTGAGAGGCGGGACGAGATAATGCCTTTTTCTAAGTTTTTAACATCTTTTTTATGTATATAGAAATACCGAAACTCATAGTTTTGGATTAGTCTGCCTTGTGACCAAAATTTTGATTTGCTGAACGCAGAAGGAGGCTATGGACATTTGCCTTGATAACAACTATCCCTAGCCATTCTACCTTAACTTGTCACATTAAAAATTAACAAGTCCCGAAGAGATCGTTAGTGATATAGTGCGATTATAATCTCAGGATTGATTCCCCGGTGGTACATCATAAAGGTAGGAAATGTCAATGCCTGTACTGAGTTGGAGATATAAGATTGAAGACGCATGATCAGTTTCACTATTATCCCTGATAGACGAACACAACTACCTTTAGGGCGGCACGTTATATTTACGTCAACTCAGTATAACTAATCTTGTAATTTGGAATTATGGCATCCAATTTAACTTCTTAAATATAAAGCCATAGTAATGAATTGAGCGAATATTGATTAAATAAATCTCTGGAAAACCATAAAAGTTCGAAGCACCATATATTCAAATTGGGTAGAATAGGAAATGAGTGAATTTGCGTTCTTCCGATTTATGAGTCTGAATCTGCTAACACAAGAGGAGAAAGACAACAAAGCTGAAGTTATTTCAGTTACTGAAGAGGTATTGGACGCACAGGGAATGGAGTGTGACTCAAAAATTGCAAAAGTCTCAGAAGAGACAATTCGCCAGATTCTCAATGAAGTAAGAAAGAGGCGGCGGAAACGTGCAACACGAGATAATGCGATAGAGGAAGAACAAGAAGCCCCTATCACAAATCGAATATCTGATTAGAATCAACGTTTAGTTGACCACTACTAAGGATTCCAAATGATATATGTTTATGTTCACGCTCAGGAACCAGATTACTCTATCTATTCAGAAAAAGAGCAACCACCTATTTGAAAGGGATATAAAATCTCATTTTGGAAGTTGGCTGTTCAAAAAAACTGTCGGGTTCTGAGGAAGGAATTGGGCAGCTGATTCAAAAACATAGACGTGGACTATAGAAGCAATATGTAGTAGATAGGATCTAAACAAGGGTTGGTTTTTATTTCTTTTCTCGGTCTTCAGAATTCCTCACCAAGCTAGTCATGCTAATAACAACGTAATTAGTTTGTTCGTAACAGCGGAATTCGTATCAAATAATACCCAGTTCGATCTTTAAGCCCTTAAATTATTGCAGTGTCCATATTATATTGTTCATCCTAGTAGACATCAATCAGGTCTTTTTTTTAACCTGGAAAATGAAAAATGCTGCTAGAAGTAACTCATTCCCACATCTGACTATAATGGTCTCGCAGAGAACACGTAAACTAAATTAGTTTTCTGTAATATTAAATAAGCCAAAAAACAACCAAAAAGTACTATACTTTTTGGCGAACATCAACACAATCAAGACCAGTTATGTGAGCAAACCGTTCATTGTTTCAGCCGTCATTATTCTATTTGTAGGTTCGTTCATAGGGGCGGTATGGCTGATGACAATATTTAATATCGAAGTAGCCCCATGGTTTGGTCAATTTTTTCAACAACACAAAATCCTTCAAATTAATGGATTTCTGACTTTACTCATAATGGGTGTAGGGTATATGATAGTTCCAAGATTTAGAAATATTTCTCTTCCTTTTGTAAAGTATGCCTATCTATCTTTTGTCCTAGTGCTTATCTCTCTAATCACTCAAGTAGTAATGCTACTAGAAACTTCAATCTTATCTGACAAGATCTTTTTTGCAATGATAGTGATCACAACCCTGAGAGTTTTGGGAATAATTATCTTTGTAACTATCATTTTCTTAATGCTGAAGATTAAACCAAAACGGCTAAGATTATCTGACTATTTCATAGCGTTATCTGTCACCACGTTACTATCTATGAATATCATCGAGCTATCAGAGATGTCAAGTATCACATATCCGAAGGGAGATACCACAATGCCAAGAATTACAGTTGCTGACCCTTTAACTTACATTGAATTATGGTTACTGTTCCCCCTAATCATGATATTTGGAATTGAATACAAAACCCTTCCGTCTTTTCTTGGGTTCATTCGGCCACGAAATTTCGTTGGTCTTTCCTCATTTATCCTAATTTTAAGCTGCGTGATTATAGGTCTTCTTTCCATAGTATCTGAACGAGAAATATTGATACTTCGATCGGTCTTTAACATTATATTTTTCACGTCAGTTGTCACCTTTTCACTGTCAGTTTATGCACTCGGTGGATTCGATAATTCGGAGATCGTCCATCTTATCCAAGGAGAAAAGAAGGCAAGGTATATTCTTACAGTCTTGCATGTAAAGATATCTTTTATTCTACTTCTGCTTGGCATTTTTATTGCAGCCTTGTTTAGTATTCCGTACGGAGAGGATCAGGAAACATATCGCTTTGCTTTGTACGACCTTGCAATACATACAATTGCAATAGGGTTTATCGGAATTACAATTTCATTATACCTGCTCATGATGCTTCCGCCAATCATCGGGAAAACGGTCCTATTTACTAGTCTTAATAAAATACCATTAGTACTAATCGTCCTATCATTAGGCCTTCGTGCATTTGGGGATATCATTCTAGCTCAAGGAAGTTCTGTTCCTAATTTTATATACCTATATTCATCGTTTCCCATATTAAAAATACTGAATCTTTTATTAGGCCTTTCAGGCTGGCTCGTGTTAGCTGCTATGGTCCTATTCGTCATAACCTTGCATAGATCCATGAAATAAGATAGCTTAATGTGTCCGTTCCCAATTGATTTCCATTATTCTATTAGTACCGTGTTCAATTGTTGATCGTTATCATCTTTCAGTTTTAGTTTTTACAAGGCCTAGATCCAAGTAATTCCAGAAACAACTGAACGGAATACTAGCCTAGTCTGACAGTACATTGAATCATTAATTAAATTGATGAGAAACATTCAACGATTAGTTTTATGAGAATTAAGAGTTTGAACATTGTACGTCGCATAGTTAAAGACGTGGACAGATTGTTATGGTTCAAGGCCACCTAAGGATTATTACTTCAAGTTCCTATTTTGCTATCTGGCAAACATAGAATTTAAGACATAAAATCATTCATACTCCGATACAACGAGTATTGAAATAGCTTTTCGTGTTCCAAAGAATATCTTTAAACTATACCTTAAATTGACACTTGGGCACTGACTTTATGACATAATTGTCAACATATAAATAACAGAATTCGTTACTTTGTATTCATGTCTAATTATATTTGGATTGTCGCAATAGCTATTTTGACAACTTGTATGTGCTTTGGCATAAATTGGTCAGAAGCAATAGCCCAACAGTTAAACGATAACTCAAGTAACGTTGTCAGTAATAATTCGTTGTCGGCATCAATATTAACTTCAGACGCAATGACATTACCTCAAATTTTTAACAAAACCGAAAATTCTGTTGTACAAATAACTAGTACAAGTCCTATTAGCAATAGCCTTGTGATAAGGAACGGGGAGCAAATCCCTCAGAATGTCGCATTAGGTTCAGGATTTGTATACGATCAGGATGGACATATC
>JAATVS010000662.1 GCA_014523695.1 Nitrososphaerales archaeon TH5895 | reverse complement strand
TTTATTTTTCAAAATATTCTTGTATTTTTTAGATTTGATGATATTTATTCCACTGACATAGAAATATCCACCGTCATAATCAAAGCCAACCGGGACTACGTCTGGTTGAATAAACTTGCTGCCGTCATCTGATGTTGCTGCTGAGGCCGTGGAAATTCTAGCAATACGCTGTGATAGGAGATACTCAATCTCACTTTGAGAAAAAATCGTTTCAGGCACCTTGATAGATGACTATGAAGCTGACATAACATAAGGGTGTCTATTTGTTCTGTGCAATCATCAGTACTTCGAGCCATACCCGCTTACGCATCACCCATGCAAATTCTCATTATACAGGATTACAATATTAGACCAAAATAGAATCGCTGGCGATGCATTTACTTTATTATGAAATCTTTCGTTAAGCCTAATGGTGTGATTTATGAATGATGACTGAGACGACAAATTGGAGCAGTCTTTGACGAGCATGTTAAGTGTGAATTTGCGCATAGGGATGTATACGTTACAATAAGCAATAGTTGAGGCGCTTCGTGTACCGCAGGCCCTAATATATTTCCGGGCGCAGAAGTGCAATGATTTTATGTTGTGTCTGTTTATGCTTCCCGTGTCGTCCTTTTTCTAGATCTTACTCCTATTTGCATTGCCAAGGATGTCTCGTGGGACGGCGGCCAAGTACCACACACGCCAGCGGTATAAAACGGAATTCTCGCACAGCAGCTGTTTTTCCAAAAAACCAAGAACTTTGTTTATAAATGGCGGCCATATACTACGCCGTAGTGCCTAAAATTCCTCCTCCTACTGGCAAATCCGAGATCCTATATGGAGTAGAAAATGCTATGGAAAGAGGGGTCTATTTCATCTCTAATGCAAAAGAAAAAATAGATATGTTTTTTGACCATAGAGCCCCATCTATAGTTGTAGGGATTGAAGAATACAGGAATGGCTTCATTAGGTTAAGAAGGCAGGGTGGAAAAGTAAGGGTCTTTACCGAAATTACAAAGGACAATGTCAAGTATTGCAAAGAGTTATTAGAACTAGTCGATGAACTCCGCCACTTAGACGGAGTAAGAGGAGGTATCGCCTTAAACGGTTCGGAGTATATGGCCACAACTGTATTGCGCAAATCAAAACCTTTAACACAAGTTATTTACAGTAACGTCAGAGAAGTTGTAGAACATGGACAGTATATTTTTGATACACTGTGGAATTCGGCTATTCCAGCTGCGAAGAAAATAAGAGAGATTGAAGAGGGATCATTACCATCTGAAGCAGCAACAATAATAGAGAATAATCCTAATGAAATCACAAAGCAGATTAGGCACATGATTGAGAGCTCCAATCAGATTTCCACCTGTCTGACTGCAGGGGGAATGCAATACAATCACAATTATTTTTATGATACAATGAAAAAATTGTTAATTAAGCAAAGAAGAGGAGAACATAAAGGAATTAGATATATTACGAATATAGATAGAGTTAATATTAAATTAGTCAGAGAGTATTTGAAATTAGGGATACAGATCAGACATGCAAGGAATCTGCCGCCCATGAGTTTTAGTATTTCAGATAAAGAAATTGTTGCCACGATAGATAAGATGGAATATGGCAAAAGGATACAGAATCTGCTAATGAGTAATGAATCTGCATATCTCAAGCATTTTGGTTCTATTTTTGAAGAGTTGTGGAATAGCGGAGTTGATGCTGCAGACAGAATAAAAGATATTGAAGAAGGAATAGATTTTGCAGATATAGAGATTATTGCAAATCCTAGGGAGGGGATAAGCAGAGCATGGAGAATCATTAAATCTGCAAGAAAAGAAATTTTGATCATGTTTTCTTCTGCTAACGCTTTGCGTAGGCAGACAGAGATGGGAGGATTAGGATTACTAAAAAATGCTTCAGAAGGACGTAATGTGAAAGTGAGACTATTAATTCCTCATGATACCAACCAGCATATACTATCTACTATACTACAGGAATCAAGATCGCATTGTCCTGGAGTGGATTTTAGAAGTATGGAGAATAGTTTCTGTACTAAGATTACAATTGTTATAGTAGACAGAAAGGAATGTATTATTACAGAGTTAAAGGACGACACAAGAGATATTTCATACAATGCTGCAGGTCTATCGACCTATTCCAATAGTAAATCAATTGTTTCTTCATATATCTCCATATTTGAGAGTATATGGAAGCAAACAGACCTGTACGAACAATTAAAGGTTCATGATAGAATGCAGGAAGAATTCATTAATGTGGCAGCACATGAGTTAAGAACTCCCATTCACCCGATACTTGGATTATCAGAAATTCTTCTCTCGAGAGAGGGAAATATTGAAGAGTATCACGATATAATTAACGCTATCTCAAGAAATGCAAAACGACTTGAGCGATTGACTGAGGACGTTCTTGACATTACTAGGATCGAGAGTGGACCACTGCCGCTTCATAAGCAGCAACTCAACCTAAAGGATTTAGTTTTCAATATTATTGAAGATTACAGAAATGAAGAACGCAATAGATTGAAAAAAATAAAGTTGTTTCAGCATTGTGATAAGGCTGTTGAAAATGGCAGTATTGTCGAGGCAGACGAGAAAAGGCTGACTCAAGTTATTTGTAATCTTTTAAGCAATGCAATTAAATTTACAGAAAAAGGTGGAAAGATATTCGTGAAAATGAAAAGGCTCAACACAACTAAGCAAATAGTAGTTAGCGTAATAAATACGGGTGAAAGAATAAATCCAGAAATCTATCCAAGACTATTCACAAAATTTGCAACAAGCTCGTTTGTGGGAACTGGTTTGGGACTATATATCTCAAAGAGTATAGTAGAAGCTCACGGGGGTAGGATCTGGGCTAAAAATAATATTCATGGAAAAGGGGCCACCTTTTCCTTTAGCCTCCCATTAGTGACGACGTAGTAAGTCGTGTATCTTTTTAGTTATCGACTAACAAAATGTTAGTTATTTCAGTTAGAGGACGCCTGTTTCAGTTGGTTGTTGGAATTTATTTCTAATTCAAATACCTCTGCAAGCCAGTAATTCATATTTACTATATTTAGAGACACAGGTTGTAGTACAACCATAGAAGGACTGTTTGGAAAACGTCTATCATGATTTTCCAAAATTAACTATTGACAGTTTAATTATCACAACTCTAATTTCTTGCACGTTTCATAATGTTCAGTAGTTCCATAAGCTGTTCGTGGGTCAGCTCTGCCTTCTGTAATATTTTGGTGTCTACTCTATAACGTTTTAGCTGCTTGTAGACCTGTTTATCTCTGATCATATCTACCAAGATCTGCGATGAAAAGGGTTTTTGCAATAACTCTACAACTTGCTTGAGCCCCTTTACAGAATCTTTCAATGTTTCCTTGACATAAGCGGATGCGAAAATAATTCTTTGACGAGGATTGACTGTAAGGATCTCTTTGGCAACCTGTAATCCATCCATTCTTGGCATTCTATAATCTAGGATCACAACCTCAAATGGTTGGTCATAAGGATGTACTGCTGTCTTTTTGCTTTTTAAAAGAAGAAACTCTTGAAATTTCTCAAGATATATCTTAGCACATTCCTCCCCATTATCAACTATTTTAGCTTCATAACCGGCATCCTTCAGGGCCATCTTGTAAGTCAGTGCCGTATCCTCATCGTCTTCAGCTATGAGTATTCTGGTGCTAGTTAATTCTGGGTGTGACCTTACTCGCTTTTCCTTTATTGCGCCCTTTTGCTTTTGTACCACTTTTTGACCCATTTATACTATTTTCACCCCCTTATGGTTATTATTATATTTTATGCTACGAAGCAGACGGTATCAGAATTTAAATCGTAATTTTTAAGGAGATAATCAACAGCAGCAGCGAATAAGAAACAATGATTTATAACAAGCAATCATTCTTATCAATATAAATATTAGATACGTGCTACGGTGAAATTGACACTTTTTATTGGTCGCCTACTTATAGAAACATTTTTTGATTATCAGAGCAGCTTTAGAACTAGTAACAAAATAAAGCAGATCAATTAGGAAACATCGAGACACAAGACTATAGGCGTCTACGGTGGAAGCCATTATAGCGCACGCTACGCATCACTATTTCATCAGTAGAACAGGATAGTATAGAAGAGATGTCCTAAGATCATATGTACACATTATCTTTAACTAACTTTCCCAGTTTATCTAATGCAACTGAAAGTGGTTGTTGTGTACTATAAATTAGTAATGTGTGTTCTCCGGATTTATTGTCAGGCCAATATTCTCCAGGACAGTAATCACATGTAGCATAGGTGAAATTATATTCACTCAGTATATCAATTCCATCATTATTAAATGCCTCTTTGTAATATTGAAGCGAACCTGGATGGGATACACCGTCGTTATACCGGGTGTTCTCAACTTGGTTGGTTGGCGTGTAAAAGCCTCCTAATATGAGATTACCATTTGATGTTTCGTTATCCAAAACAGTTATTTTTGCTTCCTTTGTATTATAGGACTTGTCAATTACGTCATAGGTACCAGGGGAGGGGAGTATAATTGGTGCAGAACTAGATGCATAATCTAATTGGCCAGTACTGTACAATGCATTTCCGGTACTATCCTTTATTTCAATGGTGTGGGGATTAGGGGTATCCCAAGGGGCGTCAGCATGTAAAAAAACTATAGCGGTTCCGTTTGGAATTATTAGATTGGTAGGTACATAATATGAATTCGTATCAGTAATTAGCTTGTGTTTCTCATCAGACCAATTCTCATGCGCTTCGTTAGGAATGAGAGTCACAAAAGTTCCGACAGAGGGAGGGACTTTCATCGATTCCGTTGAATGAACAACCTCCGCGGTAGGAATAGAATCGGTATTTGAGGGGGTGGTAGTTGCATAGGTTACACCTGGCGATGGATATGAGATGAAGGAGTACGCTGAGACTATGAATACTAAAAATATTAGTATTCTAAATCGGATCATTGAGATCTAAATGTCAATCCTAAAAATATATTTGTTTTGGGATTTACAGAAAAATTCATTGTCGTACCCAAGCAATAATGAGATAACTTTCTCCAGGCAAATTTCATTCTCTTTACACGCTATCTACACTAACGTAGGTATCAAACTTGCGTCTTTATCCTTAAAGACCTAATCATCTCTCACTGCCATAACCATGTCTTCGACCAGACGGTTCCATTATTACCAGCCCACGTGATGTATAGACCGATCTGATTATCCAAGTCTGCAAACTGTCCACTCATTTCATCAGAATCAAAGATCATGGCTCCCTTATAGATAAAATTCCCTTCTTTATCGGCAAGGCCTGTGTCTTTTGCTGTAAAGGTTAGAAATTGTCCATTCTCTGCAAATATCATGCCCTCGCCCACACTCGTATATCCACGGGGAAAATATGTTGAGACATAGGTCCCCTGATGTGTAATATTCCCTACTCCTTGCATAATTCCTTCTCCTGAATAGGTATCCTTTGTTACTGGAGGACTCAAACTAACTACTTCAGAGCCAGTATTATTAGAACTTGTACGTTCATAGAATGGTTCGCCAAAGACAGAATTTAATGAAGCTATCTCTTTTGAAAGATTGAAAGATGCAGTAGTCGTAGTCCTAACATCTGTTGTATTGGTAGTATTGTGCGCAGGAACTGTCGCGCTAGCTATTTGCGTTATTGGAACAAGTACAGAAGTGATTGTTAACAATCCAAGTATCGTGAGCGTTTTCATATGGTATCTGTGTTCTGCATGTATATAGGCTTGTTGACGGATGACTCTGGAACTAGTTATACAAGGCACTATATAGTCTATACTTGACTGACGCTGTACGCAGAAGTACTGCCAATTCATACCACAATGAATCCAGTATTAGGTTGATGATCTACATTAGGCTTTCTGGTGTTGATAAAGTTGAATGATACTCATATCCAAGGCAGTTTCAAACCGATAGTAATTCAGCCTTTTAGAAAGCAGAAGTAGGCCAGGAATGAAAAATGATGAACATTGAAAGCAATGACCTACTACGCTCATATGGCGACTATGAAATATCTTTGGAGTCAGGATCGCCATACCTCAAATACCATATGAAACCTACCTTATTATTGCAACACTATTTAGAAAAGGTTCTAAGTCAAAGGAGGTAGTAGATCAGGAATGAAGCCTACAACAACTAAAGACCTGACCTATTACCTTCCTCTTCTGAGTGACTTAGGTAAACACGTCAAGTACCACCTAATCCTTAACTCTTTCTAACACAGAATTAGAATATTGTGATAAGAAGCGGCAGTGGTTACGCATTTAAATCAGTAGCAGGCCGGCTATGATATTGTGATTCCTTTTTTCAAACTGTAATCTTGCTATTATATTGGCTAAATACTACCATTCGGTTTGATAAACTGGTATTCTAGTAGCTTTCAACGTATTTCTATTTGCTGCATTATCCAAAGTACATCTTATAGATCTCGTAGGTAAAGTTGAAATTGGATAGCGAGATGATTTCCATCGTACGACTGAATGTGAAGCGTATATAAGTTATTGAAGGCCTACCTTATACAAGTTGAGAATTTCATTTATACTCTTAATTCATTCAATAGCTCTAATCATACTCGTAGAATTTGCGGTATATACCGTAGCTGGAGGCGGCAGCAATGTCACCTCAAATGCTATCGTGGCAACAAATTCTACAGAACATAAACCTGGTATACTTAATTCATCCACTCAGAAGACACCTAGTGATCTTATACGAAGTTGTAGTACTTTTCGTGAAATATTATCAGCAGACATGGCATATTCCTGTGATTACTCAATGCTGTATTACAAAGGACAATGTGAGCTATATTCAGATTTATTGATGCAGAATAAGACCGATGCTATTCTGAAAGCTGAAAATGACCTGTCATTTTGCTCCGATCCGAGGGTTGGGAAGTACATTCAAGACCATGGTTTGACCAATACTCCTAGATCTCCTTCGTTGATTCCAGGTTACGGATTTCCAGTTGCATGAATCAAAGCAAGCCAACCTTTTCTTGCCGATATCTACTTTCCTACCAAATTTGGCTAGACATTATTATTTAATAATCCCATTGAACCTACTAAATATGTCTTTATAAACTGGTAGGGACAGGATGTGATTATTCAGAATAGTCGCTTACGGATCGAGGCGTTGGATTTCTAAGTACATATGCATATGTATATAAGTAGTAAAAGGGAACTTTTTCATATGTATTTCCTATGTTTGTCTCCGACTGCTGTTTTACATCATGCTGATACATATATGGATCTCGGACATGGAATTCTAAAGTTATTACTATTATGAACTCTAAACCAGAAAAAAATAGAAGGACAACGCCAGAAGGTGAGCCCCTTGAAGACGCAGGGGGTGGCGGTGGATTTCCAGGTGGAGGTGGTTTTTTTCGTAGAGGATCTGAAGGACCTGGAATCGGAAAGAGATCAAACTCACTCATAAAAATAGCCATTCCCGCAGTAATTGGCATAATTATAGTCGCATTCCTAATCATAAACAGTGTAAAGATCGTCGATGCTGGAAATAGAGGTGTGTTGTTAAATTTCGGTGCCGTCGACACTAGTACATCATTAGAAGAGGGAATTCATTTCGTAGTTCCGGTGAGAGATAACGTAGTGCAGATGGAAGTAAGAACGCAAAGAATAACAGAAGATGCAGCTTCTGCATCCAGAGACCTTCAAGACGTAAGAACACAGGTAGCACTGAATTATCATCTAGATCCTGATAACTCACAGAATGTTTACAAGAATCTAGGACTTGATTATGCAAATAGAGTCATTGTACCGGCAATTCAAGAGTCAGTCAAACAGGTAACTGCAAGATTTAACGCAGAAGAGCTCATTACTCAAAGAGAGAGTGTCAAGACAGAGATTGAACAGCAAATCAGAGCTAGACTTGCTGCATACAATATCATTGTAGACGCGATATCTATCACCGAGTTTCAATTTTCAGACGAATTTGTAAGGGCAGTAGAGGCAAAGGTTGCAGCTCAACAGAGAGCATTGCAGGCACAGAATGAGCTGCGTAGAATAGAGATTGAAGCGCAGCAAGCAGAGGCAAGAGCGGTAGGAGAACAGCAAGCAAACATCGCCAGAGCAGAAGGAGTCAGGCAGTCGAACGTGCTACAGGCACAGGGCGAGGCACAGGCTATAACCACCATAGATGAGCAGCTTAGGCAGAGTCCAAGCTACCTAGAGTGGCTCAAATCCCAGAAATGGGATGGACAGTTGCCATTAGTTGTGGGAGGAGGAGAAGGAGAAACACCTTTTATAAGTATTCCTTCTGCAGGGAATGGTAGTGCTAATGTTATTCCTTCTGCAGGGAATGGTAGTGCTAATGTTACTACTACAGAGTAAAGTCACCATGGAGACTGTCGGCGAGTCTGCTAAGATCAATTCAGGTAGTATTCGAGAAATAGACATTGCCGTGAGTAAAAAAAGCCCTTTTAATATCGGAAAAAGTAAAGAAACTGACCAGAATTAGTGTTACTGCAGCAATAGACGTCCTAGGATCGTCTCGCTGATGTCAGGTTTTTACTGTAGTGACTCAAGCATAAAAAGAGCTAGAGCAATTGCACCAGGAAAGTGATAGAGGAAAAAAACAAACCCCTTATGAATTGCTAGCAATATAATACAACTGAATCGTAATTATTTGTATGATATTGTTATTGTTCATCTACTTATTATTAATGTGTTGGTCATGTTGGTAAAACCATTGTGAGTCGTTGTACTGCAGTTTGATGTTAAGGAATTCCTCGGTTTAGTAACACACATATGATAGATAAGTTGAAAGGTTACAATTAGTCTTCAGCTGTGCACACTCATTTTTCCTTATTGAACACTTCATATATCGACAGATTGTTCAATGAGAAGATAAATACCTTGGACCATATTAACAACTTGAGCAACTTGATTCTCTAGAAAAAAACACTTGGATAAGTTTGCTAGCCCCATACATCAATTATCTACGTTCTGCTTATGATAAATATCCCGATAGCTATCATTGCAGTAGCAATGGCTTCGATAGGGCTTATAGATTCTCCTCGTGTGGCCATAGCAATAATGATTCCAATTATGGGCGTAAATGAAAGTGCAATCATTGTTTTTATAGTTCCAATTCTTTTGAGTCCTTCCAAAAGAAAGAACAATGCTCCAGCAAATCCGAAAATGGCCAGTATAGAGATTACTATCCATTCAGATGTCTCAATGCTGAGCAGAGCGTTGGTCAAAGCAGTAACAGAGGGGCTGCTTAATACAAGTAATACAGACAAGACTATTCCTCCTATTAGAAATTTCAGCATTGCAATTTTCGAAGGTTCAACACTTGATTTTTTGATGAGACGTCTGCTAAAATTATTGTCTAACGCCCAACATAGCATAGCACCCAGGATCAGCATTTTTCCTGGCTCGTATTCTAATATTGACGAAGACAATTTGAGTTC
>JAATVS010000661.1 GCA_014523695.1 Nitrososphaerales archaeon TH5895 | reverse complement strand
CTTAGTATCTATCTCGAGTTGGAATAGATTTCAGTAGATCGAGAATATTGATGCCGTATTCTGAAGATACGTCAAATATTACAAATTTCATATTCGGAAGTGAATTAACTGATTTCCTTAATACAAGTGAAGTAAGATTACTCTTCCCAGACCCTGTGAATGCAAAGACGCCTACATGATAATGCAGAAGTTTTTCTATGTTTACTGTAAAAGGTACTTGTTCTTCTGTTACACCCAGAAGATAACCAATATCATAATTTTCTAATAGATCTTCTCCCTTAGGCGTATAGCAAATAAATTTTTGAATAGTTTCTTTGTTTAGCATATATACTCGAGATCCTATTAATGGGGAAGTACCCTTCCTGATGAATTTCGGTTCACTTGGTATGTCGTTATCTAATGCGACAATGTAACCGGTGGGAGCTGCAACAATCTCTATCCATGTATTTTTTGAGATAGTTTGCCACTCATTTTCGATCAATGTCATAAACTCATTACGAATGGCTCCAGGTTGGCTCTTATCCAATGTCAACATACTGTAGTGCATAGGATATACATCAGCCACCTCATAGATCGAATATACGCTATTTGCGCCAACAGACATAACATTAGGAATAGCAATGAGTCTACCTGCCTCTATCTGTCTGACGATATCTGGCGAATATACTGCTTCTATTTTTGCAGTCCTGAAAGTGATTGTTGTTTTCAGCCGTTGTTCTAGTATTCAAAGATATTTCCCTTAACCGTGCAATAAAGTTGCCTTCAAGGGTATCGAAGAGGTCATCAATAGTTCCGGTCATTTTTCCTTCAGTTGCAGTTTCAGTCAAATCTTCTTGTTCCTCCTCACGGATTCCATCTGCGATCTATATTCTCTGAACCTGGTATCATATAGTATTTTATGCCTACATTCTTACATGCTTAAATATACCGGCTTCTAGGTAATTGTGATTGAGCAATAGGGTCAACAATATACTACGTCCAATCTTCTGTGTAATATTTGACGTGTCTTCAGAATACGGCATCAATATTCTTGATCTGTTAAAATCTATTCCAAGTCGAGTCATATTTACAGATGAACTGAGAGGAAAGGATATTGCTGAAAAAGCTAAAGACTATCTGAGGAGACATGTAATTCCGGAGACATTAGAAGATGTGAATGATACTCTTCTTGCGTCAATTGAAGAAACGATCAGGCAGAATAAGATAAAGAAAATCTTCATACAGTCTGAAGCTGAGCAAGTGCTTCAAGGAATAACTAGTTACGGTGGTCTGTTGGGAACACTAGGGGATCTCGCAGGTGAGAAATACGGTGCCGCTGCCCAGAAAATCTTGATTCCTACTGTAGCAGGAATGATACGAAAGTTCATGGTTGACAATAATGTTGAAGACGAATCTACGGCGATTGGTAAGGAGATAATGCCATTGATAGAGTCGGTAGAAAGGTTGTTGGCTGCGGCTAAGCTACGGCAAGATGCGGCACTGATATCTATATTTAACAATCTAAAACTCGTACTGGATAATCCTACTCAGAGAGATTTTGGCGACTATAATTCGACGAAACTAGTAAGAGAAATTATGGATGACAATAAAGACTCACCAAGAATCTTTGTAATTAACCTACCAGAAGCCGATACTGCAAGGACATTTTGTGCAGAAATTATTAACCGAGTATTTAGATATAGAAAAAATAGCTTCACTCTTCAGCCAAAGGTTGCCTTTGTTTTTGATGAGGCACAGGAATTTATTCCATATGATAAGAAAAAAGAAGATGGAACTGACTATTCTAGCAGAGCTGTAGAAAAGCTACTTAGACATGGACGTAAGTATAATCTGCATGGATGGATATCTACCCAAAGGATAGCTCATCTCAATACAAATGCACTTCAACAGCTTCACAGTTACTTTGTAAGTACTATGCCGAGACCATATGACAGACAACTGATATCAGACACATTTGCCATTGATGATGCATTTATGGATAGAACGTTGACATTTCAAAATGGAGACTGGCTTATGGCGAGCTTCAAAGCAACAAATACACAAAATGTTCCTGTCTTCTTTCATGCTATCAATAATGAAGGATACATAGTTGATAAGAAATGAGCCAAAGATGGTATTCCCAGATTTGAAATGTTGACTAAGCTGATCCTTATATATGCTTCTGATAAACAAGAGCATTATTATCATGATATCATTGAATTTTTGGCAAACGAATCATAAATTGTTAGATAATTAATAGAAATAGAAAAGAACAGGTTTGTTCAAAATTATCCAGCTAATCCGAATGCATACTAATGATTTTGTAATTACCTCAATTCCATTCTTACTAAGGGAAGAAAGGATAACACGTACAAGTTTGCTTTAGCAAGATTTCTAATTGATTACTCATACATGTTAGATAATGTGTATATTGAATGCAAATTGAAAGAAGCAGTATATAAAAAGATTGAATTTTCAAAAATAGCCAGATCTTTCTTAAGATATTATTGGAATCAAATATGTAAATACAAGATTAGACAAAACTACAATCCTGAGAAACCACCGCTAATAGTTCAAGATAATTCAAAATGAATTTGGAGAAAATTACATTCCAGAACCCTTTGAAAAGATGAATCCTGAAAAAATCCTAAGGGCTGAAAAGATGATAACTAAAATGTTTTCTTGAAGTAATTCCCAGATTTCAGAATATACCTGAAGGTGTCAGTGTTTCTTCCAAACTAATATTTTATGAGTATGATAATGATTCAATATCGGTAAAACCACAAGCATTATCATTTTTCAAGACTAATCACCCTTTTGTAAGAAAGGCACTGATACTTGAATGGACAAAATTCTTAGAAAAGATAAACCACGGATTACCAAGGTTAATCTCAAAAATAGAAGGTGAAGGATTCAAAAGAAATTCGTTAATCAAATATCAATTAATTTTGAAGACATACTGTGACAGATGTTTTTACTGCGATAATTCTTTACCCTTGGAAAATATGTCTAATCATGTGGATCATTTCATTCCTTGGTCTTATATTTATGAGGATGAACTTTGGAATCTGGTTTTAACTTGCAGAGGATGTAACCTAAAGAAACACAGCTCATTACCCCATGAAAAGTACATCAAAGAATTAGTAAAACGAAATCTGGATTACTCCAATGTAATAGATGATCTTAAAAAATCAGTAAAACGATTGGATGTCGGAAGTAACCAAGAGCAAGTCATCAACAAATATTACCAGAATTGGATTATGGGTTTACCAAAATAGATCTATAAATGAAACTAATGATAGATCATTGGTTAAGAGACCTATGTTCTAGATGTAATCGATTAAATCAATAACAAGCATTACAATTACTAAATTTCTACCGAACTGTTCAATGTTACATTTACTACATTATTGTGCCAATTAGCAAAATACTCTTCATTTTCTGTATGAATTGGAATTACTTTCTTACTATCAGAATCTTTTACTATATGTTGTAATTGATCTCTAGAACCATGACCAGAAACATGAATATGATACCATTCAGATTCTTTTTTAAGCAATCCGAAATGTACGAGCCATCTTTTTACTCGCTCTTGGTCTAGTTCCATCTCATCATTAAACGGTTCAGTTGAGGATCTAACATAGGCTGAATTTTCTTTAGGTCGAATATCAATCAATTCTTGCACCTGGAAATCACTGCAATAAAATAGACATTCATTTTGACGATCCTTAATAAATGAGTAGTAAACAGCATTAGACTCATCAATAAAGTGATCCGACCAATTATCATAATCTTCCAATATTAACTTCTTTGTCCAAAAATTGATATCTTTATCAATTAGACCCCATCCTCTCCTTGGAATGTATATCTTGAGATACTTATCCGTGGGTTTAGGAAGTGTATTCTTCCAAAATTCTGATGTTTGAAATAATGTAAGTATGTAGGCCTGTTTAAAATCAATAACCATAAATCTCCCTGAATCCTTGGCAGCATTATAAAAGGAGAGAAAACGATCTAAGTCTTTCGCTGGATAATTACATACTACGAGGTTCTTGGTTCTATTTACGATGTTCTTGACATCTTCTTCAACGCTTGATTCGTTCGGAGAAACCGATTCCCTGATTCGAGTTCCTTCACATAAGAGAATTTCTAATCCAGTCCTTCTACATTCCTCCACAAATCTTTCACTATTTTCTTGTCTTCTTCCATGAAACCTAATATCGGCAGTGTATCCAATGGAACCATTAGAAGTATGGACTATAAAGCCACTTACGCCTGGAAGTGAATGATCGACTGAAATAGGTTCGATTTCAATGGAATCTATTCGAAATGGTTTAGAGTCGTCAAATACTTTGATATTTCGAGGAATTCTTTCTATCTCTCCTCTCTTTCTCGATCTTGTTCCTTTATTATTTATGTATGTCTGAAAACACTCGTCAAAGTAAATATAATCTTCTTTGGCTCCAACATCTTGTAACGCCTGAAGTATGAGTTTTGTTGCCTCCGAACAATAGATAGGGATTTCGGGTCTCAGATAATGCACATATGCACAATGATCGATATGTGCATGTGTTAATAAGACAGCGTCAAATTGAGTTTCTTCATTCCCATCAAAAACACAATGTTTTGAATAATCTGTTCTATAGAGCCCTTTTAATGGAGGTAATAATTCAAATTCAAATAAATCATTCATACCGTTGCATGTACGGGGAGTAACAAATTCTGCAAAGTACTGATTAAATTTACTCATTTGCATCCCAAAATCCAAAAAGATTCTGGTTCCCTTATCTTCTACCAAGAATTTATTCCCCCCTATCTCATGAACACCTCCATAGAAAGTTATCTTGGTCTTGGAATTAGATGACAATAGTTGGTTATAGTAAATCAAGCATATTTCGATTTCTATGTAATAGGATCTTACGGCAACTCAGTTCTTGGCTGAATTGTCTTTTGCTAAAATGACGTCCCTATAAGCAAATAGTGATCCTTGTATTCATTAGTGCCAGATCATCTTTTAATAATCGGCTTTAATAGGCTAAAAATAGATTGACAGAGGTCAAACTTACCTCAGAACAGATTGATATATTGAAAATTAATGGCGAAAAGTACCGAAATTGGATAGACACTGACATAGGAAAAAATGATTTACAAGAACATAGAGAACACGAACATTATTTCAAAGAGAAATTGTCGCGCGAAAATTTAAAGAACATGACAAATGACGAACTGTCTGCAATTTGGAAAAAATCTTGGGCGAGCAACATGTGGAGCAATAAGGATTGGTACGTGAAGAATAGATTAATCGATCCTAATGGTATTGATAAAATAAAAGATGGACTCGATCTGTTGATTTATGGAACAAATGATTTTGTAACAAGATATGACAAATTTAGAGAGGATGTTTCAGGTTTTGGAGTGGCAATTATAAGCGAAGTTCTGAACATGATTTTTCCGGATAAGTTTTGCTTGTGGAATGATAAACCGAAGAAAGTGCTTCAATTTCTAGGTTTAAATGCACTTCCAGATAACTTGTACAGATACAATACTGCTACCGGTCAGGAGTATTTGCAGTGTATTAATTATCTCAGCATGATTAAAAATGAACTATCTCAATTTGGGGTTAATGACTTCATTACTCTTGACGTATTCTTTTGGCGCCTCTTCGACGAAATAGAGCGGCATTCAGATCAGAAACACAGTCAAGAAATGGGGGGATTCACCAGTGCAGATTTGGAAAAATGGATAGTGTCCTTTGATAAGGACAGAAACATATTTGGTAATCATATCTCTGAAGAAGACGCAATGAAATTGCAGTCCAGATTTGTTTCCGATTTTCATCCTGATAAAATATCAGAAATGAGCCTTGACGACTATGCAGTTGGGAAAATAGATCCCGATACTGGCCAAACAGATTATGGAACATTCTCTTATAGGTTAGAATATGAAATAGAAGGCTTTGGTGGGATTGGTGGAACGCCAGCAACCAAGTTTGGAATTTATAGAAATAAGAAAACCCAGGAATTTATTTATGACAAGAGTAAATTTGAATCTGCAGAAAGAGCGTACGATGCTGTTAGGTCAGAAATTATGTTGATACTGCAGGCCGGAAAGCAATTTACGGTAAACAAGGACTGGACTATGCTTGCACAGAAACTTGAAGGCAGATTTAATATTTATAGGCATGTTAGGTCAAAGATCCTTGCAGTCTATTATCCAACTGATTTTCTTCAAATGCACAGTGCTAAAGATGCAGAGCGTTTCCTAGGATCCTTATTTGGCTCACCGAGGGAGCAGATCCCGAGTGGATTATTTTTGAAACAGGCGAAATTATTGGAATTAAAGAATGCTCACCCTATAATGAAACAATGGAGTAATATTGATTTTTCCACTTTTATTTGGCGTGCTGCTCCCTCAAAGGAGATGAATGAAACTCAGCCTTTAGATGAAGAATCGGTTTGGCTAGTTAGAGCAGGAAGGAAAGGCACGGGAGAACAAATCGCGTTAGAGAATAATGTAGTCGGGATAGGTTATGAAGGCTTCGACAGATCAATCAAGGATATTAAAACTTTCAAACAACATTACAGAACTCTTCATCCTAATCACAAACCTGGAAGTGTAAATAAAAGCGTTCGCCAAATATGGGATTTTCTACATAAAATGAAGATAGGCGATTTTGTTATGTTGCCATTATTGGCACGGAATTCAGAGTTCGTTGCAGTAGGAACGATTGATGGGGAATGTCAAGATACAAAACTGCATCCAGAATTGACCGTTACAAGGCCAGTCAAATGGTTAAAGAAGGATGTCCCTAAATCTACATTTGATGATGATCTTGTCAAATCTCTTGGGTATAGAGGAACTATTTACCAATTGGGAGGATCTGCTATGATCCGGGGGCTAAGGGAATCATTGAAAAATGTAGGTGTTATCGACACTATCCTCGAGCAGAATGTGAATGGCAGCACTCCTAAAATTGAACATCTTGATGCAAGTATTCCATTTTTGATTGAAGATCTGGCCAAGACTACATACCTTTCTATTGAATTTTTGACAGAAATTGAAGCCCTCCTTAAAGAGAAACGACAAGTGATTTTTTATGGCCCCCCTGGAACAAGCAAAACATATGTCGCAAGGAAATTCTCAGAATATTTCACTCAGAAGGCTGATAATGTCGAAATCATCCAATTCCATCAATCCTATAGTTATGAGGACTTTGTAGAGGGAATAAAGCCCAATATTTCAATTACAGCAGGAATTGAATTTTCAAGGCAACCAGGTTTATTTAAGAATCTTGTAAGGAAATGTATTGATAATCCTAAAGAAAGATTCGTACTAATTATAGATGAAATCAACAGAGGAAATATTTCCAAGATAATTGGCGAACTGATTTATCTCCTTGAATATAGAAACGAAGCGATTTCCCTTACTTACTCACCTGGAGAGAAGTTTTACATCCCATCCAATCTGTACATAATAGGAACCATGAATAGTGCTGATCGTTCTATTGCATTTGTAGATTATGCGTTGCGGAGGCGATTCTATTTCATAGACTTTTATCCCGATTCAACTGGCCGAATTATTTCTAAATGGTTTAAGGATAATAGAATAAAACTCGACGCTTCAACCATCCTTGATATGCTTAACCAAATAAATCAAAAGATAAGAGATCAACTAGGAAAGGAGTATCAAATAGGACACTCATATTTTATGGTGAAGGATCTAAATATTGACAAATTGAAGATGATTATAAAGTATGCTATAGTTCCATTGATTGAACAATATTACTTTGGTAAAGAGAAGTCAGTAAGAGAAATAATGGAAGTATGTAACAACGTTCTAAACCCACCCCCCACAAATCTTGACGGCCTAACAAATGACTGATATATTTTGGTTTCAGACGGCCATCTTATAGTATTAAAGGAACATTCCACACAACCTGTGAGTAAAGACACTTTTACGGATGAAGAAATCCACATCATAGAAACCGAATTTCAAGACAAGATCGAACTTGACTTTAAGCGGTACAATAATGAGATTAAGACGAGAGAGTATGTGGGATACATAGTACTCCCAAAAAATGTTATAGTAATAAAACCAAAGATCCCTGGTATAGGGTTTCTGAATATGCTACGATATGCTTTGGAACTGCCTGAATTAGGAAAGGATTATCCTGAACTCACCAGAGGCGAAAATTACTATGATATACTTGTACGTTATCTTTTTTTGGAACTTGAAAAAATAATTCGGGTGGGATTATTTACTGGTTACAAGAATTATGATGACAATATGACTTCTGTACGTGGAAAGATTCTTCTGAAAGAACATCTTAACATAAATTATATTAGAAATGATAAAATATTCTGTTCATTTTCAGAGATATCTCCGGACATAATTGAAAACAGAATAATAAAGTACACTCTATTTTACCTTTCACATTGCTATTTTGTAGAAGAGATAATAAATGCCCAACTAATTAGATATTACAAAAGATTGGATGAAGTAGATCTTGTTCCTATTAATGAGAATGACTTTAAATCAATTGAATATACACCGCTAAACCACCACTATAAGACTGTGCTTAGGCTTTGTGAACTGCTTTTACGGGATTCAGCATTAGACGAAGAAATCGGTGAGAAAACAGCAATATCCTTCTTGATAAACATGAATAAATTATTTGAAGAATTTGTAGGTAATCTTTTAACAAAAAAACTTAAAGGATATGATGTTGAATTACAGCGAACTGAACATCCAGAAAAAAATAGCAAGAGGCTAGTAATATATCTTGATATTATGATAACTCGAAGAGGCACATCGCTGTTTATTATTGATACCAAGTACCAACAATTCTCAGGGGAGGCTGAGGTAAGTCATTTGGAACAATTAAGTTTATACTCTAACACTACACATGTAAAGGACTGTGCACTAGTTTATGTTGGGGAATCGCAGACTCCTCCGTATCATTTAGAGGAAGGTATCACAGTACATATAATCCCCTTTGATCTTGAAGCGAAGAACGAAAATGATTTTAATCGTAAATGTATTGATTTCACTAATGAAATTCGGATTATACTCAATTCACTAGGAATATAACTTGTTACAACCACATTTCTGGTCTTTTGTAGATTCAAGAGTATGAACAGTGGTGAGGCGACTAAAGCTAAGTCTGAGTGGAATGATCTAAGGAACAATTTACCATCAGGAATAGAACTAATTGGCGTGCAGCACAATTTAAGACAGCAGTTAATAATGTTATGAATTCACAGGACAGAATGTCTGCTTATCCTCCCAGCACAGTTGCATCTCCACCTCTATTCAAGAAAGTTTCAGTGCCTGGGATCTGCGTGGAATAGGTCTTAATTGGAATAGGAGGTATTGAGAATAGAAATGATATTCCTTCTTGATATTCGATAAGTTAGGCCTATAATTATAAAAAAATATTGTCAAAGTGCAAATTAAGGAATAAAGCATAATTCCCTGTAAGGTCTAGTAAATAGATATAAAATATAGCATTCAATCTTACTCATGTCTTTCAAGGATCTGAAGAGAATGATGGCTGCTATGGCGATGTCCAAGGAAGAAATGGAAAGTTTCCTTGCTCACCCTAGACTAGCAAGAATGGCTACAATTAGTAACGGGAAGCCTCACATAGTTCCTGTTTGGTACTATTACGATGGAACAAATATTATTATACCAGCACCCAAGGCAACAAAAAAAATTAAAAATATAAAGAATAATCCAAATGTATCAGTTGCTATAGACATAGTTGAAGGCAAACCTGAAGATATCTCATATCTTAATGCGAAAGCAGTAATAATAGAAGGAAAAGCGGAGATGAAGGATGATATAAATGGTTCATTTGCAAGGAAGATGTATGAAAGGTATACCGGTAAGGATGCACTTGAGAATCCAATGGTTCAATCCAGTATAAGCATGCCAAGAAACATATTAGTTATCAAACCGATCAAAATTATCTCTTGGGATCTTGGTAAGATACCCAAAATGAGCACTTGAAATGTCTTATAAAAGCATTAACGATTGCGTAGCGATATAACCTGACTTACGAATAACGAGAAATGCTATGCCAATAATATCATCAAAATATGTATCTAATGATAAACTCGTATGTTTTGAAGCGATAAGGAAAACAATTGAGTTATCATACAATCAAGTAATTGAATCATTAACTGAGAAAGTTCTATATTATATGCCAAACGTTTATCCAATTCCATTTATGATCGCAAAGACATATACTGTTCATGCAAAAATCGTAAGGGCTTTATTTTATAGTATTGTATATCCAGATAAAAGTAACTTTGAGATGCTTGCTATATATCCGGCTTTGACACTAATTGAAAGACTGCCTGAACATTTAACTGGAGCGATAGGCCATGAAATAGCTCACATAATAGCATTAGAAGGAAAAGTAAGTATATCAAAATCTGACCTTTATTCGATTCTAAGAAATAGAGAAGAGAATGCTAAATCAAAAGAGAAAAAAGCAGAGGCAGCTTACAAGTATTTTAATGAACCTGTGCTATCTGAAATAATTAGATGGGATCGTATTAGTATGCAAAAAGGAACAGAAGAAATTGTATCAAAAGATATTCAGCTGATAAGCCAACAGGGGTTTGATAGAATTGTGTTTCAGGAAAATATAGATCATTTTTATGATTTTATTAAATCAAAGCTAGCTAAATCTGAACAGAATTGACTTGATTTAACTCCCAAAAAGATGTGTGATATTCCTATTTGAATTACGTAAAGTTAATTCAAATTCAAAAAATTAGATAGACTCTCTAATGATTACTTTTGTTCCATCTTTAATCTGGTTCAAAATGTCGTCCTTATTAGAAGAATCTACAATTTTACCTATTATATTTACAGGGGAGTACGCCAGTATTTTTCCGTTCTTACTAATAGGAGTTGGTCCATAAAATAAACACAATGCATTTCCTTCAGGCCAGTAAGCAACGTCTAATTCATTAACTTCTGTCTTTGCACTGTCTTCTTGTTCGGCAGCTATTGTAGTTCGATCTGTATAGAGCTCTTCTCCCCACTTGTTGATGCTAACTTCAACTGGCAAATTGTCAAGTATCGCTTTGAAAGTCTTTGTGGAAAGTGTATCATCTAATTCTATTCTAACATTTTTATCGTCCAGATCCGGAAATACAATATCAATCCTCTTTTTCATAACATCATATATTGATCGGTGGTAACTTATATACTCAGATGCATTATGCTGGCCAATTTCAACATTACTAAGACTAACAATCTTCATATCATTCCCATGCAGCTATATCTTTTTCTGCTATTGTTTTTGTGGGCGTTACACGTACGAGAATAGCACCTTCAGTACTATTTCTTTTCCCATAGGCTTTTGCATTCCTCTTACCCATATATCGTTCTGCTATTCTGGTATTCCACCTTAATAATTGGTTATATTTCTGACGAAGTATTTTTGCAGTACCAAGTATAGTTACAAACGAAAACTGGGGTGTCTGATCATCTACACAAATACTCACCCGATTATCGCGTTGAATGTTTAATGCTTTAAGTGAATTCTCATATGTTGTAAATATGATATCTCCCATTCCCTTTCTTGCTTGGTTTTTTCGACCATCTAATACGAACCAAATTGGAACTACGTGTGGACTTCCATCCCTCTTTACTGTAGCGAGTTTTGCTGTAAAAGTGCCGTGCATAAGAAACTTTTCAATTTCCTTTCTCGACATTTCTGTCATATAGCTATATAATGTCTAACTTTCTAAAAAGCAATTTCACATATATTATTTCAGCCAGAGAAATCTTTTGCTATACTTAGTACATCGCAAGTATTGCCATTCCCATGCTTATCTCTAAAAATTTTATATGATACTTCTACTTTAACCGAGGCAGTAAAATGCCCTCATCAACTACAACTCAAATTCCTAAGTGGAATATCAAAACAGATTATGTCAAAACATGTAGCTGTGACTACGGCTGCCCTTGCAATTTTAATGGCTTTCCGACGTGCGGATTCTGTCGGGCAGGTCTGGAAGTTATGGCGATACCAAGCTTGACGGTCTTGATTTTATTACTACGGTGGCCGAAGGCTATTCATGAAGGAAATGGTACCGCACAGCTATTTGTTACTGTAAATCAAATACCTTAAATTTATTTGATAATATACACTGGTTAAATATCGATATTTCGTACATTGATCAGAGATTGTAGTTTCATACGATATGCTGATATTCATACAATGTAGATCTACCAATTCGTTTTGTCGTTATAGCACGGCAATATAAGCGTCATTTATGTCTTTTTTAAATTTATTTTGTTAGAAATAATAATTAGACGGTAGAGGCTCCTTGGGCTAATTTTTTATAGAGCGGCAAGGGTCTTGAGCATAGTGAAAAATGAATCACTACACAGAAAATAAAGTACAGTTTGGGCTTTCTATTCCACAAGGATGGAGAGGAGGAGATTTACCATTACAGCAAGAAAACGATCCAGTTAAGCAGTATGAATTCTCAAGATCTATATCAATTGCGGCTGATGATATCGGATTTGATTCGATTTATGCATACGACCATCTAATTCCATTCAATAGGAATGATCTAAATAAGAATATTTTTGAATGCCTTACTCTGTTATCTTCAGTGACTACAATTACAAAAAGAATAAAGATAGGACAGATAGTGACTTGTAATTCGTATCGTAATCCATCTCTATTGGCAAAAATAATCTCTACCCTAGATGTTATTAGTAAAGGAAGATCAGAATTGGGAATAGGAGCAGGATGGTCTGGGCAAGAATATGAAGCATACGGATATGATTTTCCATCTCATGTTACCAGAATTGATCAGTTGGATGAAGCACTAACAATAGTCAAAGCAATGTGGAGTAATGAAAGATCACCTACGTTTGAAGGTAAATACTATAGGATAAAAGATGCAATATGCAATCCAAAGCCAATTCAAAAACCTCATCCTATTATCATGATTGGAGGCTCTGGTGAAAAATATCTGTTAAAGGTGGCAGCAAAACATGCAGATAGATACAACCTTTTCTTTGGATCGCCTACTGACATGAAAAGAAAAATTTCTGTTTTGAAGGAATACTGTAAATCTCTTGAAAATAGCAGAGGCATAGGTCATTGCAAAGATATTCAATATTCTGTTGTATTACCTTGTATTGTTAGGGAGTCAGAAGAAGAAGTGTATCAGATTATCGAACAGTATAAGAGAAATGATAAGACTGTAGACCAATACATCAAAGATCTTGTTGGTGGTATTACAATCGGAGTTCCTGAAAGAATTGTAAAAGGTATCAAAGAATATCTTGAACTAGGTGTAACGCATTTCATTTTTCAATTCATCGGGTTGGATGAGAAAACACTCAAACTCTTTCATTCAAAGGTAATTAAAAAGATCTAGTTGCAGTTGTCATAATTCTAATTCGCAAGATCTATCCTAGGCCTGATGACAGCAAAATCAGAATATATATACCTAGAAAAGAATGGGGGCTTATAGGTAGAGACTTACCGAATAACCTTGAGCTACAGGATTATTACTTTTGGGAGAAGGAATTTGTTAATCAAAGTAATGCGGTAAATTACAGACATTAAACAAGAGCAATCTGAATTCGTATTCTATTATAATGACTTTCAATTAGACGAACTAATAGATATTGACCTTTAAATAATTCGAGCTATATCAGATCTTCGACGGAACCATTTGATGAAGAAATGGAACTAGATGAGCGAAGAGTAAAAAGATGGCTTGATAAATTTGGCCTGAAATGGCATTATACTCACGTTTCGGGTCATGGTTCTGGTGACCAGATAAAACAATTGATAGAAAAGTCCTCAGCAAGGAAAATTGTCCCCATCCATACAGAGAAGGAAGAATATTATAAAAGATTCCATGCCGCAGTACAACAGGTGGAATTAAATCAGTCCATAACACTACAATAAGAAAAACATTTTTTGAAAATGTGTGACTTGCTTAAATGTTCGATAGCTTCAATGCTTTGCTATCCAGATTTCTACTCGTTTCTCATAGTTAAGCGGGGAATAAGAGTGCAAAAATTATCTAATTTAATTAAGGCCAATTAATTTAATTTAATAGTAAGCAATTAAGCTATGTCATAATAGCATGACATTCTGTGCGTGGCTTGTCTCATTATTTGAAAATTTGTTTTGCTAGTTCTATTATGTCAGTAATGTTTAAAGTTTATTACATTGTACGAGGCTGTCTCATTACATGAGTTGTACGTAGTTTTTCTTTACCTTTCCTATTATTTGGCGATGTTCGTAAAGGACGTTTACAACAAGGACAAGTATATCCATCATGAAAAAGGTATACTTCACATCTTCTGCAGTATTTTATTCCGCTACTATAATATCCAAAACTTGAACCTATTCTTGTACATATGTTGCGACACGGCATGCGAAGCACAATATAAATAGCTCAAAAACCATAAAACTAATGTGATACCTATAAGTGAGGGAGGGACTAATACTATCTTTCCCAGTCTTAGTGATTATGTGATTATGTAGTTTTATGATGGTGCATTCATTTTTAATAATGACACTGAGGAACGACATTATGTGCATGAATAATGGCGCTATTTGAAAATTCGTTTAAATAAGATCACCGAATTCTACTTTTCTATCAATTCATACAGCCATAACAATTAAGCAAAGACAATTTCCACCATACTAAAATTCTGTAACCATCTTATACAAGCTACATCATCAAATATTAAATTAAACAATTCTAATTTAACATCTGTAATGTGGAATTCTTGTCATAATCCAAGGGGTTGGAATTTTTAGACTATGCATTTTCTTATCCTATGTGTAGTCTTTCTCACAGGTTTGACGAGTATATCTGCTTTAACTGCATATGCTTCAAGCGATCCGTACGATTCAGGATACAATCATGGTTGTGATGATGCAGGAATATTAGATCCGTCTGATAGGTACATAAATCAACCTGAAAAAGGCCCTTCATTTCATACTGATGAATTCATGCAAGGCTATTACGATGGATACGATACATGTACTGCCAGTACTGAAAGTATTCCTTTATCCGATACAGAAACATTCAAAATAGATGCAACTATTGATTTTGATCGTCAAGCGATTCTAGAAGCCAATGGAAATAATCTAGCTGATGCATGGTTTACAATCAACGGACAAAGATATGGTGAAGGATCTTTTTATGATATGATAGACTGGGTTTACGATGATGACTTTGAAAAACGTGGAATAAATACAAATTCTCTATCCAGAGTTTTGGATCTACCATATTCTTTGGAACCAGGCCAGGATATTCAAGTCTGTCTTAATGACGATAAAGGTTATCATGCTTGTAAAATAATCGTAAATTCTGAAGAAAAAAGACCCGAGAAAGTTAATTTTGTCTACCCATAGGCTTTTGCCTTTTACGAACATCCATACTACTTTTTAGTTTCCCTTTAATTTCAGAGTCTAAATAAGTTGGCATGGTAATTTCTAGTAAATATGATGATATTAGTTGATTATATTAACCGAAAGTGTTATCATAACCTACGATGTATATCAGTGTTCTTGATGTGAGGTATTTGAACTTGTATCTTCATTAGTCGAGCTGATATGCTAAGGAGTAT
>JAATVS010000660.1 GCA_014523695.1 Nitrososphaerales archaeon TH5895 | reverse complement strand
TTTAAGCCCGATTGAAAATTCAGAGATTTCTTCGAACTGAAATTCTTTTTCAAGAGAATGTTGCTTCTTGATAACTTGGTGCAGATCCCCTCCAATAACCATTGAATTAGCAGGTGCCTTGTTATTTATCTTGGCACATAAATTCCTGGTTGGTCCAAAAAAATCTTGGTCCCTAGAAAACCTTGACTCTGCTAGTTCCAGTCTCCCATAATCAGCGCTTATTCGATACCCGATTGGCTGAATTTCTTCTCTTCTGTAAAGGCTGTTAACTGTGCTTCGCAAATCCAACAGCGAAATTCCACATTCAAGTACTTTCTTGAAGCCCTCAATGCGTTCTATCTCGGCGGTATTTGGAAAATAGTAGATCATTGAATCACCGCCAGTCTTTAAGACTCTACCGCCAAAGTGTGAAATTATAGGTGAAACCGAGTTGACGAATAGCGAGTAAAATTTTCTAATTTTGTCTTCCTGAGCTAATGAAGAGGTAACTGCTGTCGAATTGACTATATCAAGCATACATACACAGAAATCGGAAGAGATTCCTTGAAAAATTATATCATCTTGCAATTCGGTGTTATTATCGCGATTTCGGGATTCAAATCGCGCATTGTCTCTTTCCCTCGAAGATTCTGAATTTGCTTTCTGGTGGTCGTCATCATTTACCTTCTCACGCCTCTCTTTATCTCCGATCATGGAACCTTTACTTGCCTCTTACCCAGATTGAGTATCTGTATTCCCTGTATAAAAGATTGCTCAGCAACGTGACCTACAAATACTAAACGTTTATTCTAGATCAAGTTCAGCCTTGATGATACTAGGAAACAAAGAATCGAACAAAAAGCAAGACAATGGAAAAATCTTCTCTGAAAATGAATAGCGTTCCAATTACTCATTATTTACGATGGTAAAGCTGGTTTAACATTTATAATCTTCCATTCATTATAAAATCCCATTTCAAATATGATACGCCAGAGACGCCTCGGGGAAGCGCTTACAATCATTAGCGGAATAGCAATTGCTGGTATCGGCGGCGGTCTGGGAATATTATCGTTAGTAGCCGGTGGACTGGCGATTATGGGACTGGGAGTTATATCATACTTCTGGCCATAGCTGGTCGGTCAATTCTTCCAGAAAGTTGTCTTCTCTACCTCTGTCAACAATTTAACAATCAATTATAGGTTGGTTTTTGATTCCAATATTGAAGTCTGCATTTTAATCGTATGTAGGTCCATGATATCGAATTAGCATGAAGTCCCACCTGGTGTCTACTGAGAAGACATGCGAACTTTATTATTCCTTTGAAGATAGATATTACATCGTGGGAGCAGTATTTGACGCTGAAGATGTCGCCAAGAATAATCGGAAGATCTTCAAAAACGCAGTAAAAGACCTGCGCCCTGAAACAAAAGCGAGAATAGTAAAAATCCTTAATTCATGGAACGGTCGCGCGTCTGAAAAAGAGCTTGAAGAGATCCTTGGTAACCAGAGAGCGAATAAACTGCGTGAATTGGTTGACATTTCTACTACTGGTGAGCTTACCTCAAATGAGGTGGATAACTTACGTCGACTGTTTAAAGAATCGGTTACTTTTGACTAACCTATTGACTGCATGGGTCTATTAATAATCCGTCCTGTTGGCCCAGTATTCAGTTAAGGGCTTAATCTACATGAGAACGCACAATACATTGAATCTGGGGCTGGAGTTAACTTGATGAGGTCCTATGAGCTTCTGCCTTTATCAAAATTTTGCCGTTAACAGTCCACTTTGCGCTGCCAAGTGTTTTCCCATCAGGGCCTACCGCCTCCGGAACATTGATCTCGAGATTATCGAACGTGTATGTCACTTCAGCCTCTTTTCCTGTCAACTTATCAAACAGGTCTGCCAACAGATCGGCCCATTGGCCAGATTTAGAAGTTTTATCACTATTTGTCATGTTACTCACTGACGCTATTAGGGCTTTGAACCTAATAATAGTTTCTAGGTAACATTGTTCCCTCATGGCATAATCAGAGAGGCATAATAATAAGACTAGGCGGTTTAGCAACGGGTCATTACGTCATTACCAGCCAGCGTCCATAATTCTCGTAGCGACAACGGGCAGGGAGAGTAAACCTCACACCGTATGTGGGGAGGGCTAAACATTCTACCATTAGTTGCAGCAATAGTGCGTATAATGGACAAGATTCTAGGAGGAATATATATTTCCTTTACTAGGACATTTACAGTCTATTAAATGTCGAAGAGAACCTGC
>JAATVS010000659.1 GCA_014523695.1 Nitrososphaerales archaeon TH5895 | reverse complement strand
TACGCTCTTCCTGGATCATTTGATGCGAGGACTAGATGAACTTCTTGCTGTTCTCCTTCTTGTGACATCCCTCTCGAAAGGTCATTTTACTTTAAAATAGCTTTGCATCAAGTGTCCCTGGTTGGGGAATATTCTTAATATTCACTAATATATACTAGGGATAAATATATCTCAGGCTATGGTTAGGCGTTAATGAAATGAACGTCGAGCAGGAACAGAAGCAGGAGCAACAGCAGCGATGGAAGCCCCACCAACCACGCATCTGTGAAGCTACTGCTGGCTTACCGTCAAAACATACCCGTGAAGTATATCAAAGATATTTATGATCACCAGTACTACTGGATTTCAGTCCTAAAGTCATCAAGCCGATGATATCTGACTACTTACTTTACCTTCAAGAGAAAAGAAATGTAAAGCGTGAATCGATAAAGGTACAACTTGCAAACATACTGCATTTTTTTCGGAATAACAATGGCGAGTTTCATCAAACTACACATCATTTTCACGGGACCTTCCACCTGATGAATCAATGTCTGCCCATGGTGATGATAGGTCGTCGTATAGTCCAGTGTGAAAGTTCACAAATGAAATCATTACATGTATCGATGTTACCGGCTCATGATACAGGAATCAAGAAACATTACCACATACCTACCGATTCTGTCGTACTGGAGGATTTCATGACTCATGCCGCGGATGCATTAACAATCTTACCAGAATGTGCCCCATTGTCTCTACATAGGTTTTGAGTGTACGCTTCGATAACAGTTGCGTAATGTTCTAAAGTGGATTGACTGAGAAATGAAAAGAAAAAGCAAATAATGATACTGCAACGATCGCTATTGATACATATAAGACATAATGTTTTAGTACATTATTTATTCGGTAAGACCAGGAGTACAAGTTGCCGAAATGGATTTCTATCCTCGCTCTTCCACACTTCGGATAGTATAGCTTGGAATAGCGTGCGACTTATAATGGGTCTTCGTACTCTCATCATGATTCAAAGAAATTTAGAGGCGAGATAATACAAACAAAGGAGCTGCAAGACTTATTTTTGGATAATCCCTACCCTGAGGTTTATATTCCATCTCACAACCTTCTTTGTATCTTTTTTTCCCCATAAGCTTTTCATCTCTTCTCTGACTATACTCAACGGATCATATTTTTTCTCCATTTGGAACTTTTTTACCGATGACCATGTTTCCATATAAGTAAAGAGATCGTCGAAGCTCCAATTTACTTTCATCTCCAATTTTGGTATGGTAATCTCTTTAAAGGGAAATGGGATCGTTTTATAGTCTTCCTTGACGTAGATGGTTTCTTTTGGCCAATAATTACCAAGGATTTCTCCGCCTACCGTGAGTTTTTCACTAATCATATCGATTTTAGGATTAATTCTATGCATGCCATAAGACCATATTGCAATTATTCCGTCATTTCCATTGCTAACTCGTCTGACTTCCTGGTAAAACTTCGTAAGATCAAACCAATGCGCGGCCTGTGCAACAGTTATCAGGTCTACAGAATTATCTTGTATGTTCGCTTTCTCTGCAGGAAAAACATCATAGACAATGTTGTCTCTGTGGAAACTATATTCTATTTGACTCTTGCTTACGTCACTTGCTATAACTTTCTTAAAATACTTGCAAATACCGATGGCAGCCTGTCCGTTACCTGTAGCGCAGTCCCATGCCAGATTCTTGTGGCGGGTTATCTCACTTAAAAACTCAAAGAGACCATCTGGATAAACAGGCCTATAAAATGAATATTCCTCTGATCTTGACGAGAAATGATCAGTGGCATTAGTTTTCATACTTGTGCTATGATTGTGATATCTAAAAGTTTTGCCAATAATTATCGGGAACTTAATTGATCAAAACATTTCGAAGTCGAAATCATGGTGCCCTAACAGAAGTGTATACTTTGATCGTTATGATGATTACTAATGATCAAGAATCTTACAGATTTATTAGGTCTATTGGTAACTCTTATATCAATTTTGGAAAAGGAGGCGATGCCTGCTGTTGCTGGGACTTAGGGTGTGTGAACCATTTTTGAGTTAAATGTCAGGCTCAGAATTTCATACAGGGTATTCCTCTTGATATAGCGTTAAAATTGTGCGCCGATCATCTGGGGATAAGTCACTCAAGAATACTCCTTTTCCGGTGATAATAACTGATGGTTATTCCAGTAGAGTAGTCGCGCTGCTTGGCGATAAGTTCCAATAATGGATACTTTATACCTTCTAAACATAGAAAGCAATATACCACATTAAGTTTCTCAAATTGGATCTGAATTATATTATGATTTATTAAATGAAAGCTTTTGTGGAGTCAGCCATTGCTAAAGTTATATTCTAATCGTTGTGAGGCTGCATCAATAAAACAGGCCAAGTAGTGGAACGAAATTTTAGTAGATACGGATGGTAGGTAACGACAACAAAAATATGGAAATGGCAATAATAATGAGACAGTATCTAAACGACAATAGCTATCCAAGGAGTATAAACAGACGGTACTGGTGCTAAGGTTGACGAGTTCGAATAAGCAGCCTTCTTAATGGCCGGAGGGAGTAATATTGATACTAAAAAAGGATTCTAGCAGATAGATACGTTCTGCTAACATGAAAGCGTTGGTCTATGATACATCTATCTGACCGTCACAGATGCTTCGACGGAATTATGGCCTTCTTAGACAACATGGAGGT
>JAATVS010000111.1 GCA_014523695.1 Nitrososphaerales archaeon TH5895 | reverse complement strand
ATTGATGCGCAACTTTCACAGTCTCAAAATAGCCCTAACTTGAGGATTTGTTTATTGTCGTCAGTGTCAATTTCCACCACCAAATATGTTTGAAATTGCTTGACCTAATTGCTCAAGTGGATTTTGCTCTGGTGCTGGCGCTGCTGTCTGATCTTGCTGCTGTTGCTGTTCTGTTAGGCTATTATTAGACTGCCCTGGTGCTGGCGCTGCTGTCGGAGTTGTTGGCCCCGAGACGACTACAGTCCCCCTGGCTATACCGTTTCTAGTACGATCGATAGGAGGAGGAGTTTCTGTTTTCTCATCAGCTAGAGTCTGAAGACCTGTAATGGTTAGAACCAATTGATACGTTCCCGCAGCTGGGAACTTGATTGTCTGAGTATCTTGAGAATTCTTTGCGGTCAATCCCTTCTTTTCAAACACTTGTGTACCATTACTATCAAGCACGAAGAGATCGTACAATACGTCTGCATTAAGAGCTCCTCCGGAGAATGCGTCAGTAAAGTTGAATTTGGCAGTTGATTCAGCGCCCATTCGTATAGGAGCTGGTGACCACATAACATTGGCGTGGATTCCACCAGTGTCTGAGAGTAGATCGGTAGAAGTTGCATTCGCGGAAGGCGTGGAAGGTACTTCAGCCTGGCCCTGGGTGGTGCCATTGGTCGTACTATCCCCAGCGGCGATCGGTGCTGCTCCTGGCTGCCTGGTTGCAAGTGTAAATTCCATTACACCACTTACGTTCTGATTTTTAGTAGCACCGTCCCCTTCAAGTGACACCGGCTGCATACTTTCGGCAGTGGTAGTATTACTCGGGCCAGTTGCAGTCGTATTCAAGCCTTGCTCCTTCTGCCATTCATTGGCTATTTTGATGACGTCGTTCTTATTGATTAGATAATGTAAAATTACCGCATTTGGAGAGGTAAATGGATCAATTGCAAGAGTTCTACCAGATATTGGTTGCCCATTAACAGTTGCGTTAAATATGCTACTTCCAAAGAGAGCCTTTGGCAGCTTAATCTCTTCGTGGACGAATATCGGATTCTTCTCTAGTCTCTGAACATCATAATAGAATGGCATAGACCAAGAGAACTGGCCAGTCGTCGAATTAAAGTTGAAATCATCTATCTTGTCGTAGTAAGATATGAGGGTTGTATTAAATGGCTTTCCTTCATATTTCAAATTCTCGAAATTGAAGACATCGCCTACGCTTAGGAATGTTTCAAATTTAGGAGCTTTATCCGGGACAAAGATGTTTCTATCGTTGTCAACCCCAAATATTTGTATATCAAACCTATACAAACCTCCTTCTTGCAAAACAGGTCCTTTTATGTTTATAGTCCCGCCTGGATCTGCTACGTATGCTGCTTGAAATGGATCCCTATCTCCGAAGATCGTTAACGAACCATTCGCTGGCTCTACTTTTAGAGTTAGCAATCCATTATGTGCGTGGAAAAAGTCACGTACTAGTGGTTTTTCGCCCTCGACTGGGTTTGCACCTTTGCTAACACTAATGTCATATGTTACATGTTGAACTGTTTCATTTGTTTTGGCATCAAATAACCTAAATTGCATGTATGCATCTCCCCCTGTAGTAGTTGTATAAATTGGGGGGCTTATCTTTACGAATAGGCTTCCTTCTCTATTTCCAAGACTGGCTGGGGGTAGATTTTCTTGCGTCAAGCCATCACCATAGGATTGTTGCATAAGTGCATTATCAAAGGCGAAAAAGAAAAGAACAAATGTTAAGATATAGACTATTCCAAATTGCAAATTGGAAACATGCATTCTGAGCAATCTCAATTCTGCTGCATAAATCTTTCCAAATTCCCTATTTAACTATTGCATTATAAAGATTTGATCAGCAGCCTTGGCATTTATTGGATGGATAATAAAGAAGTAATCTATTACTATTTTCCCCAAATTATTTTTTCAATAATTTCTGATCATTTCAATGTTATTTACGATGTGCATTATTACATAGCCTTCAAAAATTCATGTACGTTACTTTACATAGTAAGATATCTACTTTCAAAAGCTCATCTTGGCAGAAAAGAATATTTTAAATTATGTGATCACCAAGGAAATAGTACAGGCCTATAACATCGTTCAATTACTAAAGCCAATCATTGATTATACAACAAAGTATCAAATTTCATACATTATAATTCAATAGCAATATTCAATAGCAATAGCAATAGCAGTTGCTCATTTTTTGACATAACTATGTAGAAGTGTGTTCTTGATCTCAACGCGATCTCCGAGTAAGGCATTGACATATTTGTTTCTGTCTTCGAAAGGCATTCCTTCTTCGGTAAAAGCGGATTCAAGAGAATCAAGCGCTACGAGTTTCCATCGATTCTGTATCGCAATATCTATTGTATTCTGGATTTCATAAAGTATTTTTCCCAGTGAAGAAAGACTATATCTAGCCTTCCTCCTATTGATGAGGCCCATCGAACGAAGACGATTGATACGGCTGTAATATTGGCTGGGTGTTAGATTGATACGTGACATTGAAATCCGACTTTCATCAATGGGTGGCTGTCCAACTGAGGTAGAATCTGAAGAGTTCGCAATGGATCTAAAAAGAGAGAGGGACTTGTCGTCCGAAATAGCACAAAGAACCATCGCTACTGAAAGACCTTTCGACGCCGTTTGAGGGTATTCTCCATTGATGTAACTTTTCTCAGAAAAGGTGCTTAATATTCTCTTATTTCCGTGAGACATCCAGGTTTATGCCTATATAAACAATACGAGATAAATAACTATAACTCATATATTCACCATAACATAGTTATAGAAATTCATTTTACTAGCCAACCGTTAACGACTAATATTTTTATCCTTCAAGCTTAACAGTAGAATTATTTGTTAAAACTACAAAATAAAAATATGTTACCTTTGACAGAAACCGTGCCTTGCTTCGTAATAGGGTTAGGTGAAAGTGGTCTAAGACACATTCAAAATTGTCGATGTGTCTTCTAATAAAATACTGTGCGCAGTTCTATATCTCGGTCATAGAATCCCCCCAGCCCCGTCAGCGTACTTCAGTTCTTAAATCACTCCGTTACATGACTATTGGCATGGATACTTGGCACTCTAATCTAGCTCCAAAGCTTGAAACTAAGAGTTCAAAGTCATTAATTCATTCATTTGTAGTGAAACAGCATAGGGGTCTGACAATAAATCCATATCAAGGATGCCAACATCGATGCGGATATTGTTATGCAACTTATGAATGGTCACCTGATTTTTATGACAAGATATACGCAAAAAGTAATGCTCCTGAGATTCTGGAAAGTCAGCTAAAATCATCTAAATTTAAGAGAATAGAACCTGTCATGATATCGTCTGCAACGGATCCGTATCAGCCGGCAGAAGTAAGGTACGGACTTACGCGTAGATGTATTCAAGTATTGCAGAAATACAAAGCGCCGTACTATGTATTCACAAAATCAACTAATATACTGAGGGATTTGGATCTTCACTCGGGATACCGCGACAATTGTTTTTTGGTATGGTCGATTACTACTTGCGACGAAAATATAAGACGCCTCATAGAGCCTGGAACCCCTCCAGCAGATGTCATTTTCGGTGCAATAAGAAAATTTGTTGACGCTGGGGTCTGCTGTGCAGTGAATATTGATCCGATACTTCCTCTAATCACTGACTCTGGGGCTCATCTTGATAAGATAATATCCGGATGCAGTAATAATGGGGTAAGGCACGTTTTTGGGGCTTTATTAAGACTAAGAGCAGATATTTGGGAAAGGATGAAGACAATACTCGATGCACTGGATATCCGTGAAGGGTCTTCCAAATATCAGAAAACCATTTTTCAATTTTCAGAGCCTATACGACCTGGAGTCAATATCGGGCCATCTAAATCATACGAAAACAGAATGCTTGATATTTTGACATACAGAGTACGCTGCAAAGGCATGATACCAAAATTTCCAGCCTTTCTCTGGAATAGGCCTACTGTGTCAGATCAATATACTGATACGATCAATCATGGAAGCCAAGATACATTAATGAAATATGTATAACGTTAAGCCAGAACTGTTGGAGTTATTACACATTGCATATTCAAAAAAATCGTTAGTAAATCGATATTCAATGAAATGCAGATCTTGAAGATACTACCTATAGTGTGTCATCATCCATCCTTGGAAATCTTTCGAGCAGCTTTCTGCCTGGAATTTTCCATATCCCTAACCGACCCCGGTACGTCATCAGATTTTGGTTCTTTCCCCATCTGACCACTAGTCGCATCATTTAATGCTTGATCTCGTTTGAATGGGTTTCTTTTTTCAGTACTCATTTCTCTAGAAACAATATAGAAAACATGACTAATAGATATTTGCAAGATACCTCCGGAATGGAATCATACCATTATAATATTGATACAAGATAACAGATGCCCTTCACGGCATAGTTCAAAACGATTAGCTGGAATTAGACATTTGTTTAGAGGCACACTCGCCTCACAATTTTCTATCTTTCTATGTCCTATTCTTCAATGACGTAGATAATCAAAGCTATGAAAGTTAAGGTGGAATTACCAACTAAACAATCGGACCGAATAGCAATTCAAATGAGGAAGCATGCACCTAATGTACCCATGGATCATGGTGTGTGAGGTGGTGATTGGCTACAGATAGACTGGAAAAATCTTACGAGGCTACGACTATCCTATTGCTGTTGCTCGTTACATGTACCGCAGGCTGTATGTTAGAATATTTCAGATATCTACCTTTTCCTATATACTTAGCTCTGTTTGCGCTTGCCAGTTTTACTCTCGCTAGCTGGCACTATAAATGGTAAAGACAAAACGCATAGTAGGTAAAAGTTGATAGCAATCACTATTGTGATGCGTTACTCTCTTCTTTCACAAGAGTACTAAATTAAGGATGGGTACTGATACTATTGTGCATTATGATACGCAAGCTGATCTCCTTCATAATCAAATCCTTATCGCTATGCATGGTAAGTATAATTATGGCATTTTGCATGAGAATATAAGAAAGTCTTTTAAGAGTGAGATACTTATTCTCAACTGTGATAACCGATTATGGACACATTCACAGTCAAATAATGAAACTTGATCCCAGTATCCGATTAGTTACTATATGCACCAACGATGGACAGATAATGTACTCTGATCATCGTGAGGGTGTCAAGAACTTACTGACGCAAGATGAAAGCAAGAAATCTCTCGAGTTAGCGGTAAATGCTTGGAGGGTACGTACTGAACTGAGCCATAAGATCGGGAAAGGAAAGTACGTAGTAGCCGAGTACGAACGAATAAAACGGATTACGATGCCATTGAATGACAACAAACATTTAGTATACATAACAACTGAGATACCTTCTGAGCATGAGAGAATTATTGAAGGTGTCAGACAATTAAAATTATAGAATCCAAATCCCTATCACAATTATCTGAAAATTTTTGACCTTTAAGATTTGTGTAATATGGGTCGACTGATGTTATTGGAATATCGTAATGACCAAAAATATACTGTTAAAATGATGTCTTTTTTAGGACACGATTGGTTTTTTTTGCGCGATATAATTTTTTACGAGCCAGTGATTTTAAATACCTATTTTTTAAACTACCGATACAAAATTGACCTTCAAACTTTTTATTCCACGATTTTCAGAAATATGCTTTGCTAATTCCCTTATTCTCTTGATACTCCCCTTGACCATGATTGTCTCAAGACAGTTATCATTTGCAAGATGGAGGTGAATTGATGCGCTTATGATATCAGCATACTTATGTTGGATGTGTACTGATTTCTTATCTTGATTGTATATGTGATTATTGTATAACATTACAATAGCCCCTGCACCATCTGTCTTGTCTTCGCTATTCCATGTGTATTCATCCACTAAATAGTGCATGGCTGCTTGTAATGCCTTTGATCTATCGGTGTACCCTGTCTTAACCATACTTTCATCAAATCTTGATAGTAAGTCTGACGGTAACGATATACTGACTCTGCTTAACGATGCATTTTTCCTTCGATAAGGATTAGTGATGGGGTGACGTTCCGCGTGGTGACGAGGATTATTAGGTGCCAAGGCTTGATGAGATATCGATTATCTATCTTAATAATATTTCTTCAAGCAACCACCCCAGGCTATCTTTGCGGAGGGACTATTTGAGAAAAGAATTAACAGAAATCAATCACTATGACCTGCTTTTCTATTCTTTAGATAGGTCTACTAGAATTCATTGAACTAGCCCTATTGTTGAAAATTGCATGAGTTTCTTTGGTATCGATTCCCTCCTTGGTCTAGTTCATATATTCATATTACTCTTTTCAAATTTAGATGAGAAGATCTTTTTTATTTCCTCCTTAATTGCGAAAATCCATTACAAACACTGTCAGTTAGGTAGTAATGTAGTAATCTAGTTTCAGCCCCATTGTATCAAGGCGGACCTTTGAATCTTGACTACTTACTTCATACTTTGTTTTAGCTACGATCCTCAGTTGAAGATTTCCTCATCACAATGAATCTACTAAATTGAAAAGGAGAGACGGTTTGGCAGTTACTATTTCCTAATGAAAATAACTCACTCGTTCTCTGAATTGATTATTTGTGATATTTT
>JAATVS010000658.1 GCA_014523695.1 Nitrososphaerales archaeon TH5895 | reverse complement strand
GAATTTCACTCCTCCAAATGGTAATCTAGGATCCGATCTTACCATTTCATTTACTTTTACCACTCCACTACGCATGTCTCTGGAGAGCCTGATCCCTCTCTCAAAGTTGCTAGTCCAAATGCTAGCACCTAGTCCAAATTCTGAATTGTTTGCCTCGGTAATAGCTTCTATCTCATTCTCTACTACTATAATAGGTGCAACAGGGCCAAATACTTCTTCCCTTAACACTTCCATTTGATGATTTACATTAGAAATTACAGTTGGTTCGTAATAGTAACCGGTACCCTCAACTATTCTGCCACCTAACAGTATTTCGGCATCCTTTGACTTTGCGTCTGCGACTTGTTTTATCAGTGCTTGTCTCTGATTTTCTCTAACTAACGGTCCTACGGTAGTTTTCGTATCCATTGGATCTCCAACTATTTCTTCTTTGGTCTTTTGCACAAATAATCTTGTGAATTTATCTGCTATTTCTTTCACAACGATGAATCTCTTTGCCGCAATACAACTTTGACCAGTATTTAGTAATCTCGAATGAACTGCTTGAGGTACAGTATGATCCAAATCAGCGTCTTCTAATACGATGAATGGATCGCTACCTCCTAATTCTAGCACACACTTTTTCAAATCTTTGGCTGCAAGCTCTGCGACTCTTTTGCCGGTATTTACACTTCCTGTGACTGATACCGCATCAATCCTTGACTGGACAAGTGCTTCGCCAGCTCTGTAATCGCCAATGACTATTTGGAAAACCCCTGACGGGAACCCAGCTTCATCTAGTGTATCTTTGATATTGAGAGCACACTCAACACATATACTAGAATGCTTTAGGATCGCTACATTTCCAGCAATTAACGTTGGAATCACAAATCGCATGACCTGCCAGAATGGAAAATTCCAAGGCATGATACCTACCGCTATTCCTAGGGGTTCGAATGAAACAAAGCTTTTTCGAAATTCGGTTGGAATTATTTGTTCCCGCAAAAATGACTCCGCGTATTCAGAATAATAATTACATAGCCATGCACACTTTTCAATTTCTGCGTATGATTGAGTTATGGGTTTACCCATTTCTTGGGTTATATTCCTCGCATACAGGTCTTGGTTTTTTTTAAGTATTTTTTCCAGATTCCTTATGTAGTCACAGCGTTCAAGTATGTCCTTCTTCCGCCACTTTTCAAAAGCTGACCTAGCATCAGCGACTATTTGAGATATTTGTTGGGTTGAAGTTAGATCATAGGAAGAAATGGCTTTTCCTGTCGCAGGATTGATTGTTGTAATTTTATCATGGCTAATTGTAGTTTGCATACCTGTAATACGTCATCAAGACTAATAAATTTCAGCCTCGGTCTAACTTCCCGAAGATATATAAAGAAAATGATGGCGGTCACATTGAATTGTATTAATTATTCCGCTTTAAATGAAAATAATTCTTTGTGAAAAAGCGTTAGGCAATCCGGGAGATAGACACATTAAAAGTTCTGTCCTTGCAGAATGACGATGAATAAGGCTTTTGCTATCTTCACAGTATCTACTAAATCTCGGTTCCAAAGTCTGTAAGGTGCAATACGGTATCGGTGTCAAGTACCTCCTAACAAAATATCATGCCATATAATTTGGGTTTCATTAGATGCCTATTTTCATACTATCTGGTCTATGTGCCACGATTTCATCTTCGTTTGAGGGATAGTAACCAAATAACTTTTTAGAGATTTTGTTTACTCTAACATATTGGAAAGTAGAATTGTGGCACATGATACACCTCCAACACCACATGAGACAGTTTTGGTAATGCAGGGAGGCGGTTCCTTGGGGGCCTATGAATGTGGTGTTTATAAGACTCTGAAAAGACATGAGCTGGAATTTGACATAGTGTCTCGTACATCTATTGGCGCCATAAATGCGGCCATAATTGCAGGAAATAATTCTGAAACATCGGCAAAAATCCTTGAGCAATTTTGGTTATCTTTAGCCGAACGCATAACTCCTTCTTTTCTTGAAGAAAATATTAGGGATATTTTCGGCTCTTTCATTGTATCCTTATATGGAAATAAGAATATGTTTGAACCTGTCTGGTTTTATCCTGCTTCCTTGCTCAAATATTATTCTATTTTCTCTAGTTATACAAGAATACCTCCTCATCTGTATGAT
>JAATVS010000017.1 GCA_014523695.1 Nitrososphaerales archaeon TH5895 | reverse complement strand
TGGACGGCAAAATCCAATGAAGGATCTGTTTTTCGCTGGATTGGCAAGATCTCTGGGCGGTGTTCCATTAAGTGCCATGGAAAGGTTCGCAAGAAGAAAAGGTCCAGAACACGAGCTAGTCATAGAGAAGATAAAGGCAAGTTACTGGTAAAGATTAGTTTTCTAATGCTAACATCCGCCTTTGTTGCATTTATCATGGACAGCACCGGAGCCAATTGACTCGTGCACCTTTCTACCTATCTCGCTGTCGGGTTCAATCATTGCGCCTCGCATTGGAACACGGCACATTGAACATGTGAGCGGTTTGAAGGTTCCAACAGAGTCGCCCTTTCTCATTCTTTCGATCACCGATAATTCGCCCTTAGAATACGAAGAGTTTGATATAATTTCAATCAATTTTTTTATATCGTCGTTTGATGTAATGCCATCCCGTACAGCCTTTTGAATAGGGGGTTCAGATAAAACATCATTGCTTAAGGCGAATGCTTTTATCAATTCGTGAACCAACGATTTAAGATTCAAGCCGTTCATGCGACTGAATCTGCCATATTCATATTCTACTAACATGGGGTTGAAGCCGTTTCCGGCAATGACTTGTACGGGGGTCATGCCATTTTGAAATCCGACATATAACTTCTTCAGGTCTTCTGGTTTCAAAGGTGGTATGTCTGTCAGTGGCGTGGAGTCTGGCCGAGAAACCCAAGTCTTAGCTTCAGCACGAGCTAAAGTGAGGGTTTCGTCTCCAACTGAATGTGAAAAGAAGCTTAGTCTCTGATCCGACAAAACACCTGCAGCTTTCAGTCTGGATTTTTCCTTGAACACATTTCCCTCCGTAGTCCCCACACTACGAGCAATTTCTCGAGCCGAATACTTGTTATCATTGTCAAGGAGCATCTTCGCAATCATCTCTTTTTTTGTGTTATTGGAATATGAAATTTTTCTGCCCAATTATTAGTATAGTAAGGTATACTAGGTAAATATACTTACCGCAGATCCAGGGCACTCCATTAGGGAATCAGCAGTCGCCTACATTTACCTACCTTATTGACCTTACTCAAAATATACTGCAATCTGACGTTATCACAATTTGTAATCGATTTATGCATGTTGGATCTGAAATTCTCATCACGTAATCCGGAATGCAACATTCATCTAATTTCGGTTTTGATGGGCATCTGTACATCGTGGTCCATGCACCACGTAACACTTAGCAATTGATGATGGGGGCTAATCTATATGCTCAGCTTAGAATCTCAAAACTCGTCTATTTTTGAATTGTGGCGGCTTAAAAAAAAATTAAGGATTCGTTGTAGGATTGTACTTGCTACTTCTTCCAAATATCTTACACCTAGCGTATTATTGGAGCTAAAATAAATTTCATAACTTATCTGGCACAAACGAAAAATATTAGACCAGTAACCATGAAGTTCAAGCCTAAATACGTTGGCAGGTCATATCGAAACAACACCCTTATAAACAAATGAATTTGGATAAGTAGGTTGCCCACCGAACCTTTGAGATATCGGAATAATTCATAGCTCACCATAGACATTTCAGACTTCTCAGTCGTCTTGTAACGTATTGTTTCTGACGCGATTTCGTTATTGAATTGAATTGCTTACCCGCTTAAACTGTCCATGGTACCGCAAAGATTTTGTTAGAGAAAGTGTACATGAGGTACGTAGACTGATCTTGTGTCCTACATTTGACTTTATAAAAAACCGATTTAAGCCCAAATCCAAACTTAAACCTGGGCCCTCCGATCAACCTGAAGGGTTCTCCCAAGGCAATACAAGTACTGATTTAGACACGGATTCCAGCGCTAACGGCTATGACCAGACCGAATTAGCAAGAGAGCGAAGTAACACGTCAGACTCCCAACACCTATCGGAGTGGTCGGGAAAAGCTATCACTATCGAGGATGCAACTAATCGTCTTCACGCAATTGAGCGGCAAAAGACTGATGAGCTAGTTCTACAAACTTCTCCAATCAGAAACTCTGCTCAAGCAAGTTTACAGTCGATTGTGGACTTGGCAGCCAATCTCCAGAATGAAGAGATAAAAGTGGAAGATCAACGATTTGAATCAGCAGTTGAAAACGCCCGTAGTATGGTTATAACCTCAATACTAAAGGATGCAAATTCTAGTTTTCCTGAGATAGCCTCGTATGGTGATGCGATCAAATTCAAAGACCGATTAGAATCGCTTACTAACCGTTTTGGGCAATTAACTGGGTCTCATAGCAAACTTTTCAACGTATTTCTGAAAAAGTACGCAGACAAATTTAGATCCGAATTTGCAGACTTTTCTAATTTAAATAAAAAAGCATCAAAATTGATCAAAAATTATGAGCTGGATTTAGAGGACGCAAAGGCATGCACCCAAAGAATCACCGACTTGTCTAATAATCTAGCATCGTTGAGCGATTCAAAAGAAAGAATCGCTGCGACAT
>JAATVS010000657.1 GCA_014523695.1 Nitrososphaerales archaeon TH5895 | reverse complement strand
TGCTAAAGTTAATGCAATCAAAATTGTTCGATTCATTAAGATAAACAGTCTAAGATACGATTTAAATGTTATACAACTGATAATGAAGTCAGGAATGCTTTCAAACATGACAAAGTGAAATAATATACACTTGCCATAGACTAATTAGAGATTAAACTCTAAAGCGGATAAATTTGCGAGTCATTTAAAGTATATGTGCTAGACCGTCTTCACTCATACTCAGGAACCGTGAGAATCAGCACTTTTAAAAAAAATGAAGGCAAACAACAGTGGCAGTAATGGACGTTGTTTCCAAAATTGCTTTTCGAACAGTCGCAGCAGCATTGGATATTGAACAATAGTCGTTCATACATGTTTGTTGCAGCCTGGGGGCATCCAATTAATCATCTGCATCGGATTAGCTGGTTCGTAAGCTGGTTGGACACTTCAGTGTGATTATGCTTTATTGAACCTGAGTTACTATTCCTACCCTTGCCAATCCCACCTGTATGACCAACTGCTTCCTATCGGACCGTCTGTACATGTCACGCCTCTTCCTCCTCTTTCCATTTTTATCTTTTCGACCGGATCTTCCTCACGAAATTAATTATTTCTGTACCAAGATCTTTGGTCTTGTTCAAACGAGTTGCCCAATGATCGATTGAAAAGACTCTAGCTGTTCCTCGCAAAAATGAATTCATGACTGCAAAATAGACTATTGGTCCGGCCACAAATACTGCTACATCATCTCCAGGTTGTGCGTTTGCCATATCAACACCAGAATAACCTGCAGGAAGAATGTCGCTTAGAAATAATACTCTTCGTCTGTTTTATATTCTCTGGAACATTCAATGACGCTACAGTATATGCAAATGGTACCCGGACAAATTCAGCTTGGCCCACATCATACCCTTCTAGGACTTGACTGTATCCGAATGCATTTCATAATTCTCCTTTAGGATTAGACCTTTCACACTGCGACCCAACCATTTCTACAATACCGACAGTGACCGCAGTCAATATTTGCTTGAAATTGTTCCCCGTGGTAAAAATGCAAATCTCAGCCGCATAGCGCGGTGGAAGTAATACGCAGTATTACGTCTTCTGAATTCTCAACTTGGGGTTGAGGTTTTCATCAATCTAAACATCTCTCCACCGTGGTATACCAAAGCTTTCATTTCATAGATCTGATGTGCCATATGCAATAAATAACTTGAATATTTTTTTTGCTAAGAAGCTTTCAAAGAATAATTTGGTAAAATACTCAAAAAATACTTATGATTAAGATTGTTTGAAGATCTGTTGGTTGTCCATGCAAAAGGATATCAGCAGTTTCAATTAATTTCGGTGAATATTAAGATCGCGCAAACCTACATTTGTATTTTGCCATTCCACAGTTACCATATTTGGAAAAGATTACTCTTGAGTCAGCCAGCCCAAAATAAAATCACATATATGATTTGAAGGAGCCACCTGATTTATCTGAAGATGTATCCTAGATAAGCCAACTTACCACGTTTACCTACCGATAACATTTGTATTCCTGTTCAGCAAGAATTTGACCCAAGAAATCTATTTTAGCTACAAAAAAGTGGAAGGCATTATGCGGACTTACTATTGATCAACTGTAATATGATTTGTGCCTGCGCTTCCTTGTTCGTAGTCACTGCCAGTTTAGGTAGCGCCAGCCGTTCCTTTTGTCATCCCGCTCCTTCGAGCTCTTTCGGCTGCATCTTTGGGATTTGTCCCGACCTGACCTGATTCAGTGATGTTCTCAGTCATCTCTCTCTTAACAGCTGTTGGTTCATGCTCCTTTATCTTTGCGGGAGTCATTGGTTCTTTGGATTCGTATTCATTTAAAGGATCGCTCTCAGATTGTCTATTGTCAGCATTTTCATCTCTTCCGATTACAGAGTCTTTAGCGCCTGTTAAAGTGTCCTTAACTTTGTCAGTTAATTTTCCCATTGTAACAGAGCTTATTCGACAAACTATAAAAGAATAGGCGCTAATTGTCTGATTAGTATTTATTTCAATCTAATAGCCCGCTTTTAAATTAATATATTATTACTAGGGTCTCTTTTTACAGAAAATTACTCAATAATTCGGATCATGAGGCAAAGTGAGGTCAATGTTGTTACGGGGCCTTCAAACACTATCCAATTCTAATAATATCAATAATATAAAGGACTCACAAGTATATGAAAAAATACTACAGCCATAGGTGTCTATAAATTAACCCTTTTAGGCGAGCCATCAAGTTAGAACTGTGAATGGGCTTTCGCAATATGCCGAATTTTATAGTGGTTGACAGACATCAGACGTTTCGATAAACCGTTAAATACTATTATAATTAACCGGTTTTGTGAGCCGGATGGGACAGAATAAG
>JAATVS010000656.1 GCA_014523695.1 Nitrososphaerales archaeon TH5895 | reverse complement strand
GTAAGAAAGGGTTATAATGATATCATCGGAAACATACAAAAATACAATAAGGATGCCTTAATAAAAGGCATTTTAGTTCAGGAGATGGTCAGCTCCGGCAAAGAGACAATTATTGGTGCCAAACGCGATCCTTTATTCGGTCCATTATTGATGTTTGGTCTCGGAGGCATTTATGTAGAAGTTCTCAAAGATGTCACGTTCAGAATCGCACCTTTAACTGGAAAAGACGCTGCTGAGATGATAGAGTCGATAAAGTCGATTAGATTATTGAAAGGAGCAAGGGGCGAAAAACCCTCCGACTTGAAAGCATTGACGGAAAATCTTCAGAGATTATCACAATTAGTAACTGATTTTCCGGAGATAGAAGAGTTTGATATGAATCCCCTACTGGTATTCGAAGAAGGCGCAGGAACAAGGGCCGTAGATGTAAGAATTGGCTTAGCTAAAAAGTAGTCCATGTGACTGCCATTGAAGTCAGTACCATCCTAATTTTATTTTTATTTTCAGATATAGGAAAAGCAAAGATCTAACGATCAAATATGCTCTATTCTTAGTTAGCCTTCTAATTCTCATAATTCGATATCTGATGAATGACATCCTGGGGCTTTTGATCCTGTTTTATCTGCTTTTCAATATAACGATATCGCTGGCTTGTTGAAGCAGCTTACTGTAAATATGTAAACCCATTCCCCCCTTGAGGGCAGATTTCAGATGACGAAAATGACGACGAGATCGACGACGAATTTGACGAGGCTTTTTGACGATTGTGACGAAAATATATATATAAGAATAGTAGATAAGAATCTATTAGAAGAATTGACAGTAGATTTGCTTCATCTTACAAATATGGAAATAATTACGAGATGGCTCAAGGGTGAACAGAGAGACAAGATTGCCTCTGCTATGGGATTAGGGGCCGGGACAATTTCTGCAATAATCTCTGAGTGGAAGGCAGAGATAGGAATTCCCAATGCTAATACACTTAGGCAATTTTCGACCGAGTTAAGGAGATTGGGAATTACCGCTTCACAGTGCGTTTTAGGATGCAGAATTCTCGGAGTGCTAAGGAAGTTAAGGGTAGATGAAGAAAATCTCGAATCATTTGTTTCTCAGGTGTACACCTGAGGCGATTGTTGAATGCTCACAGGAAATACTCTCCATTGCCTAAGAGACTCCAATTTCGCGAATTCCAAATATCGTTCAGACGATGATCGTGGAAAAGCAAGAATTAGAGCAGGAGCTGCGAAAATTGAGAAGGGATCAAGCAATCGCCAAGAAAGAACGAGAAGAAGCATTGAAGAACAGCCAGATTACCATTCGTAACATCAATGAGTTTATCGGTTTGAAGAATATGTTATCCAAATCTGAATTATCATTTGACAATCTCCCTGAAATAAACAAGCTGGCAAGGGTACTTTACAATGTAAAAGAATGTTCATACGAACCCAGGACAATCATGACCAAACTATCTGCAATTGACAACCTTCAGAAAAGACAGCTGAAGTTACAGGAAAACGTAGCCATGGAAGAACAAAAATTAACCAAAACTGTCCGCGAGCGGGTGAAAAAGAGAAAGAATTATCCCTAGCCAGATGCGTCTAGGATTGTATGATCAGCTTGAGATTATGGAGTGTGGTCTAAAAGAGCTAACAATGCTGAGAAATACTATTCTCGAAATTTCCAAGAGTAACAATATCAATCCAGTATTCGCGTTTAAGAAATTTTGTAGTGATATCGAAGTTCAATATGATACTAAACTTGGGTTCGAGAAGAGGATTGAGGAGATGAACAAATCATTGATTGACGCCCAACAGGAGTTTCGATCAATTTCACTTGAGTGCTCGAAACTTAAGGATCTTTATGTTAAGCTTGGAGAACTTTTTGAATACGGGGTTTCACAGAGCGATATTGTATATTGGAACAATATTGTGAAGGGATATACAAAAGACCTGTCCGCATGAATGAGGATTTGCTTCAATACGGCAGCCTAGTGAATGCGAGGACACAACTTGAATTAATAGTGAAGGCATTAAGGTTGGAGGAGGAACATCTAACAGATAGAGTAAAAGTATTGAACGAAGAGGCTAAAGAAATATCATTACGCATAAAATTTGAAGTGTCACACGGAAGTAAAATAATTCAGATATTTTTGAATGATCTGGAGACAAAGATCAGTGAAACGGATAAGACCATAGACATGTCTCTCCAAACAGTGAAGCAGCAATCATTGTACATCGCTGAACAGGTAGCAAAAAGCTTACAAACTCTTGAAGCTAATACTAGGCAACGACTTGATCTCTTTCAAAAGATTGGAGCCGCTGCAGAGTTTTCTCCCTCATAAAGTCTGGAAGAGGGCAATATGTTGACCTTGATGAATTGAAAGGATCTGGAATTAGGGCTAGGGTATAATGCATTCCAAATTGAATAACACGATAAATGGCGGAACAAAGGACTCGTTGCAGAAAGCGATTGTGAGCCTGGAATCGGATATACTTCTCACTTAGGTCTAAACACCACGATTCCGGTTAATTGGCTTGATATTGCCAACCGTGATAGCACGACGAGCAAATATTGAAGGCATAAAGAGGGATCTCAACAAAAAATTATTATAGTGATAGTCCTTGTCGTGCATTAGTCTAATGGGGTTAGCTATTCGTTGATTATGAGCCACTTTCCTGACTATAGGTAACGCTTTTGTCAATGTAGGTTATGAATAATCTATGGATAACCATTACGATTTTATTTATTAATCCCCACACAAAAGAAAAATTAGAGCTTAATGCCCTCTGCAGCGGCTGCTCTTCTTATAAAATATTGGCATTGTACCGCATCAAGACTACTAGGTTAATTCAAGGCATTCAATGGTTGCGGCAATGAGAAATTACTTCAAATTGTGACAGCCAGTTGAGGGAATAATTTAATAGTTCATTATTTGATCGCACAAAAGATATGTTCAAATCACAATTCCGATAAGTGTGTCGGGCTGGGTAGCAGCAATATTTGATTTGATTCGAACCCATTCGATTAGAATTGATGATTAAAATGAACCGTGTCATTGACAGAGTATTTTCAAATTTCTAGTAACAATTTGTTTCTCGAACATAATCATGTATGGCGTTACCAATAAGGCATATTTAAGAAGGAAGTTCTATAGTTTCTAATTAGGGGCTTCAACATGACTTACATGAACGATCACATATATCATAGTTGTCACTTGGAATCTCCACCGAGGATATTAGAAATCTTGAATTCATCTTGAAATAGTATATATAGGCTAATAGGTGCCTGACCAATATGAGCGGTGTTTGGAAAGTTCTTATCTGTGACTCAATTGATAAGATAGGGGTTGACATATTAACAAAGGCTGGAATGATTGTTGATTATCAGCCAGATATTACCCTTGAAAAACTCAGGTCCCTTGTTAATGGTTACGACGTTCTGGTTGTGAGGAGCAGGACGAATGTTTCTAAAGACATTATTGAAAATGGACGTTCACTTAAAGTCATTGCACGTGTGGGAGTAGGATTAGATAACATTGATACCAACTATGCGAAAAGTAAGAACATACAAGTCATAAATGCTCAAGAAGCTGCAATAATCGCCGTGTCAGAGCTGGTCATCGGTTCCATGATATCCTTGGCTCGATTTATTACACATGCGCATTCTGAAACGTCAAAAGGAAACTGGATCAAAAAGTCTCTGATGGGAACAGAATTGAGTGGGAAGTATCTAGGCATTGTCGGTGTAGGGAATATAGGGAGAAATGTAGGACGCATTGCTAGGGCATTAAGAATGAATATCATAGGCTACGACATTTTCCCTATTAGCAGAGAATACATCAACGAAGTCAGCATGATTAATGCTGATCTTAACACATTAGTTGAAAGTTCTGATTTTATAACTATCCATGTTCCGCTTTCATCCGACACATACCATCTTTTTGATAGTAACCTT
>JAATVS010000655.1 GCA_014523695.1 Nitrososphaerales archaeon TH5895 | reverse complement strand
ATCAGATATAATCGCTACATCGTATCCCATGTTAAAACCTTCCCTCAAGGAAGTCTCTACACAAATTGAAGTATCGATTCCTGTAAATACCAATAAGTTAATCCCTTCGCTCTGAAGCCAGACCCGTAATTCGGTATCTTGAAAAGCAGAATCTCTCCGTTTGATGACTACTGGATCATGTTCCTTCGGCTTCAGTTCATCTATTGTAAGCCCATCCCAAGTGCCTCTGATACAGATAGGCACCTTTAGCCTCTCCTGTCTTGATTTTGGTAAAAAGTTATGGATTTTTGTGAGCATGTCAATCCCGCTAGCCTCCTTAACTGCCTCAGTGTAAAAGACAGGAATTCCCTTACTCCTGCAGTATTCGATCAGATCCTTGAGTTTTGGAATTATCTCCCTGTAATTTGGAGTGTTCATCCCTATCTTATCATATGAACCACCCTTGCTAACAAAGCCATTTTGCATGTCTACGACTATTAAGGCAGGTGCAATCGTGCGGCCAGTTGGAAGTGTAGCCCGAAACATTGAGGTCTAATATTTGATGAAAGTATTTAGGTTTTTATTTCCTGTCTAGCACATTCCGTGGCTGGCGTGTGCAATATGTGAAGGGAGCAATACTTAGAAATGGCGTCACGTAAAGGTAATAAACCCCTGTTTCGCGTGTCAGAAATCCGGATACGATGATGTGATGATTCTTCTTGATGGTAAATACGAGAAAGGCCGTACCAAGTATTTGAATGAGGATCGAACAAAGCACATACGTCTGGGGGTTAGATTCCCGTAAGTAAAGGGGTTCATCATTTGAATGAGAGGTATACTAGCTAAAAAAATGAATCAGTCTATAGAATCATGTAGTAGCTAGATCCCGAAATCAGTTCATGCTTGGTTCAATGGATGATTCAATTGTTTGGGCTAGTAGTCGATAGAAATGTATTTAATATCTTACCAATCTCAGCCGGGTATTGATTCATTACTGCATGACCAGCATCTTTGATCTGTACAAGCCAGGCTCCTGGAACTTTGCTTGCAATGACTAAAGCATTTCCATGCGGCATGGAGTTATTATCATCGGTTCCTGCTATGACCAACGTGGGTTTAGCCAATTTCGCTTCCGCATCACAAGCACCACTCCAGTTGGTATTCTCCCAAATGCCTAGGCTCTTCTGCTTATTTGTTATTTCAGGGGTCAAACCCACTTCAATATGTTGAAAATGTGTTGGACAAAAACCACCATGGAGCGCTATCGGTTAAGGAAGTATCGGAGGATCCTATTTTCAAGATCTGGTTCGTGGCAATCTCACTCACCTTCTACGACAATCTCACTCACTTTCAAACGAAATGGAATCAATGATGTACAAGTCTACTTGGACGGGAAGGACTTAGAAGGTCGTACCAAGTATATGAATGAAGATATAACCTTCCATGCCCGTCAAGGCACCGCTACATCAACGCAGCGACCAGCGGCTCAACAGCCATCTAAAGAGGAGATCATACCGCTGTTAAGGATCATGGACGCCAAACTAGACAGGTTGCTGAATGATACTAGCAACTATAGCATAGAAGACAAGTAAGGTAATGCCTTGTCCTTGTCATTTCAAACATTTTAGTAATCGCTGCTGGATCGATTTGCATCAACCAGATGACAAATATCGTGAAGAGTTGATTGAATCACTTCCCACTACGTCGGGGGCTAGATCAATAATGCGTGCGAGATCATTGCTTATATTACGTAGAGAATGTAGATGTAGTAGTCTGGACAAACAATTTACATCATATTCAGACGTACTCGATGCATTCAGAATGTCATTGCAAAATTATTTCTTTAAAGAAGAGAGATAATAGATCTCCCTACTCCTACACTCTTTTGACGAATTCAATAATTCTCGTCGCAATTTTTTCTACGAAACGAGTTATTTCCGATCCTTGCCTTTGCTACCTCAAATTTATTGGAATCGATTTCTATCCCCGCGGAGTTGGACAGAGCGGGAGTATCACAAACTCATCTATTACAACAAGCTCGACAAAGGCGGCCACTTTGCGGCCTGGGTCCACGCTTCACATTTTCAGTACCCCGACCTCTTCTTGTCGCATGCACGCTCCACGCATTTTTCTGGACAGGTGATCGAGATGAGTCGAGGAGGGTCAACTAATAGCAGCCCTCGGGTATCTGGATGGGCAATTAATAATATACCCATTACATTTTTGAAGATGAGTTATTAGAAGCATAACTCATATTTTTGCACCTCGATCTGCACAAATTGCAAGTCTCCATTAAGTTCAGTTCGCCCAGAATATTACCCAGTTTATTTAACAGAATATTTATTAGATTTGTTCATTTATTATCTTATGACATGGATTTTAATAGACTTTGCAAGGACATCCTTGGTTTGGAATCCAAGATAAGGTTCGCGGGTGTATGTGATGATTCCGGTGCGATAAAATATGGTGGACAGCGTGAAGGAATAACAAATCTCCTATCTCCAGAGGAAACTAAAAAATCAAATTTGCAAGCCCTAGCCAGATGGGCTTTAAGGAACTCCCTCGCATCTAAAGTGGGTAAAGGAAAATATGCGATGTCAGAATACGAGAAAATCAAAAGGATAACATTTCCGTTAGAAGAAAACCATTTGCTCTTGGTTACTACCGAGGTAGTTGCAGATCACAACAAGATAATAAGAGATATTCTGCCCATGCTTACGTGATGAAGATTTCAGATCATTTTATATAATTAACTAGGGATATGTAAAAATTCCGAACATTCCCATTCGGAATCAACGCCTCAAATATTTTGCTGCGTCCTTCCACAGGCATTGTCTCGTTCAAAGCGTCAATGGCTTGAAAAGTCCATCTAAAGTTTGAAATCTCCCGGAGAGTGAGAATGCCTTTATTTATAGCAGTTCCTAAGGGGGTAAGCTGGTATCCTCCGGAGAGATCTTTCTTTTTATACGCTAGTCCTGCTCTTTTTAGTTTCGATAATCGCTCCTAGAATCGCTTATGAGAGCCGAAGTCATCGGTCTTTAGTTGTCAAACCTCTGAGATCATAAGAAACATT
>JAATVS010000654.1 GCA_014523695.1 Nitrososphaerales archaeon TH5895 | reverse complement strand
TTATGCTTCCCTTGGTTGTAAACTTGAATGCATTATTTAGCAGGTTATTAACTACTTGGCAAAGCCTATTTCTGTCCCCTTCTATAATTATTGGATCACTTCTGTTACCCTCATAGTATAGAGATACATTGTCTCTATTACCATTAATTGTTTGACGGTACTCGTCCAAGAGTTCCAAGATCATCGTGTTGAAGTCAAATTTTTCTTTCTTTAAATGAAAAGATCCGCTCTCAATTTTCGTGACATCTAATATATCTTCAGTAAGTTGCATTAATCTTTTAGAATTTCTAAGAATAATATCCAGTACTAATTCTTCCTGCCGTACGGTCATTGGAGAGTTGCTGCCACTGCCCTCATTAGGTCCTACCTTTGACAAGTGTAGATATTCTGTAAGTCCAAGTATGGGCTGCATTGGTGATCGAAGCTCATGTGCTGCTACATTTATGAATTCATCTTTTAGCTTGTCTTTATATTTTAATTGCTCATTTGCATCTTCTAATTGTTTTGCTAATTCATTCTGTTTCGTGATATAGCCTTTTAGAGAGTATACCATAGAATTAAATGAGTTAGTTAGAATTGAAAGCTCATCATTCCCTCTGCTCTTAACTGATACATCTAGATTCCCTCTACTTACTTCAGATGTAGCAGAGGTTAGATCAAATATTGGTCTTAATATTCTCAAAACAAGATAAAGTACTACAGCTGCAACTACAATATTTAAAACTGCAAATATCCCCTGTAGAATCATTGAATTCTGTGAACTAAGTCTTGCGTATTCTCCGAGTTCTGTAACTAACCCGTTAGATGAATTCAGTAATGATGATGCACCGTTTTCAATTGTGGTTTTTAGAGCTTGATCAGGTATCAATGTATTTGCAGTAGCCAAATTGGTACTTTCAGTAGGTTGCATTATATTATTTGTCAAGATCCCTTTTAGGGAAACCCATTCCTGGTAGATTGTATTCCAATCTTCCACGAATATTGGTGGCAAGGGTCTTAAATCAATATCTGATATCATTCCTCCTTGTTTTAATGCCAAGATGTTGGATTCAAGTTGATTCATTGCGGATCTTATTTTAGATAGGTCACTATTATTACCTTCTTGGGAAAAATATTCTGAAATCTGTAATAGAAGGCTAGAAGTTAGAAATCGATTTTTCCCCGCAATATTTATCGAGTTTCCTAAATGTGTGCCTTGTGACTCATAATAGGAAAGTATACTAAAGCTACAGATAACAAAGGCAATTTGGATTACCACTAAAAGTCCTATTTTTAAGCCTATTTTGGACCTTATCGACCTTAAGATCTTAGGGCCATCCCTGAATATCTGTCGCCATTACTGGTCAAGTTCAGTCAATATATCCAACTCTATACTATTTATTCTTTAATATAAGAGCATTAAACAGGTATTCACGTTAGCACTCCAGTAAGTTCGATTCCATAAGTTAGAAACTAGACTTTATTTACGCCCAAATGCCATATAGCTAGACAAAAAAATTACTGGTTAAAGAACTTTGCAAGCTGTTCAATGACAAATTTTGGTTGCACCTTCCACAACAATAATTGATATTTGTCAAAGAAACCTTATCAGCAACAGCTGCCTATAGTATGCTATTCACCTTTTATTAGTAAATCATAAGTAGCAGTTGAGCTTATTTTGTCTAAATGGCCATCGTAAGGCTATGAAAGGAAGAGGCACTGAAAAAACAGAGGTATATTATAATCCCTTTCGTGTAGTCAGCACTGTAAGAGATTTTATAGATAATACTACCGGGCGAATTGATGGTTGTGTAGACCAAACCCGTCCTTTGTTGCTTAATGAAATTGAAGCACTAAGGATGGCCTTTAACGAGGCAAGAAAGCGAGGTGTAAAAATAAGGTTTGTTACAGAAATAACAGCTGATAACATTACTCACTGCAAAGAGCTAATAAAGTCCAGTGTAAGTGAGTTGCGTCATCTTGATGGCGTTAAAGGCAACTTCTATGTTAGTGAAAATGAATATGTGTCACCTGCGGCAATTCACGAAGAAGGAAAACCGGCTTCAAATATAGTATACAGCAATGTCAAAGAGGTTGTTGAACAGGCTCAATATCTTTTTGAGACTCTTTGGAGCAGGAGTCTCCCAGCAGACCAAAGAATAAAAAAGATTGAAGAAGGGATTGAAACTGCTAAAATA
>JAATVS010000653.1 GCA_014523695.1 Nitrososphaerales archaeon TH5895 | reverse complement strand
GCCTTCTATAATATTTGCCCGGCAGAGTAAATAATGATAATGATTTTTAATTAACAAAGTTCATCAACCATTGTATCTGAATGAAATATTATCATATTTTGGGTTTATGCCTCTATATTAGTATAATATAGGTCATCATCTGAAGCTGTTGCTTGCAATATGTGTATTGCTATCTGGACCAAGTGGGAGAGGTAAAAAGAATAGCCAGATAATAAAGAATAGCCGAGTACAAGAAACTTTCACGGGTCTTCCAGTAATGTTAATTTTGCTCTATAGAGGGAAGTCGTGACAATTCCAGGAAAATTCTTGACTATCTTTGCTTATTAACAAATCCCTCGTTCAATTACCCCTTGTTCTAGTATAAATCGTTTTGTTTTTCCACCATCGATAATTATTTTTTGTTTGAAATTAAAGATGCACGGAGTAGACTTGCAATATTTCTCCGTCTCCACCTCGCCACTGTCGTTCTAGGCTCATCTTCTCCTTATCATAGGTCTCTTCAAAATGAGTAAATACGGATATCAACTCGCGTTGGGACTCGGGATACCATCTACCAGCCAAAGTATCTGAAAGATACAAGTACTTAACTTTATATTTGAGAATGGCCTCCTCCGCTTCATCAGAGTTTGGATTCTCAATAATGGATCGTAGCTCTTTATTAATGCCGCCGTCTGTCTTACTTAATGACTTCTCAACGTCAGGAGTCTCAACCTCAAAAACTGAAAGATTGCCAAAAGTATAAGGCTTCAGCCAAGGATTTACCCCAAACAGAACAACTGTTTCATTTTTATTGTGATTAGAATTCAAGAGAAATGTGTTGGACTCAGAAAGGGCGTCACTATAGTAAGCTAGGATGGAGGATTGGCCGAAAATTTCAAATCTAGGTGCAGATATATTGTAATATAGAGGAACTATAATTATTGTTACCGTAATGCATATAATTGCTTGTTGAATCTGGACTCTATTCACAGATTGGCCCATTTTCGAGGCGATGCCGGGATAAAATTTGGTCACAACTATAAATAAAATAGCCGCTGTAAACGTAGCTGAGACAAGTCCAAATGGAATTGAGAATTCGCGTGCTAGTCGCTCTAGGAAAAAGATATTGAAATGGAAGGGTAGTAGATACAGAATTATCCAACAAATTAACCATGAAGATTTGCGATAATTGATAAATAAGAGACCTATCGAGGCAACAATACCATAATAATATAGCTCAGAACCTATCTGTTGTGCGATATCTGCCCTAGTCCAAAGGGTGGCGGCCGAACTCAAACCTGTTTCCTGATTTGCGGCTGCGATGATCACTGGATAATAAAAGAAGAGAATGGCAGGAATACTACAGATAGAAGCCGCGACGCCTAACCTCCAGAGGTTCCTAAATTGTCTAAAATCTCTGCGAATTAACAGTGAAAGTACGAAGGCAATACTGACTGCTAGAGTCAGTACAATCGAAATATTGTTGATGGAAGCAATGACTCCGAACAAGATTCCGGCTAAAATCCAGCGACGACGAAAAAGAAGGAGAATATAGAACGGTAGGATCGTCCACATTGCTAGAACTTCTCCATATCCTCCGTCTCTGAAGGTCTTTAAAATCGGGGATGTAGAATAGAGGAAAATTCCACACGCAAGGAGCGCGATACTAAGCAGAATTATAGATCCAACAAATTTAAAGCTGGTTTGATGCGCAGAGACAACATTCGTAAGAAATGTATACACAACAAGAGCATAACCAATAATTCCCACCATGTAGGAAATGAACATTAATGCTGTCATGCTTGATACAACAGAGTCGAACGCCGTTAATCCTGCAAGGTGCAAAATGTAGGCAGGAATTGAAGTTAGGACGTGTAGAAATGACGGATAATACGCCTGAACCTTATTATGACCGTTACTCGTGCTCGGAAACTGAGTATACTCTATGAGCGGATTTCCGGTATCCATAATTTTCATGGTGTACAATGTATGGTCTGCCGGATCTCCTCCTGCAGGAACAGGGTTTAAATACAGGATATCCCATACGTAGAGAACAATAGGTAACGATATAAGAAAGCATAGGCAAAGATATATCGCAAAAAATGATTTTCCATGTTCAGAAAAACTTTGCAGGAATGAGACCAACTTCATTCTACCACCAAATCCAACTGGCGTAAATTATGCTTGTAATAATCAAATTGCCCAGATAGAAGTTTCTCATGTCTATGTGAGAATACTGATTGTGGGTCATTTCATTTGGCCTGTCAGCTTCTTAAGTAAATCTAAATTATTCAAATTGGACCATCTGTCATTGATCAAGCTCACAATACCACCTGGGTCTATTGCCAGTTAAATATGACTGTTTCCTTCGACAATTGAAAACGGGGGGAACGTAATGAGAGTACCTGGACAACGTCTCGGGTGTGCTAATCTTCAATCTACTATCCCTCGAATTGAACACGATATGCTATCAAACCTAATTATCTATTTTTGTTCTTTGCGAAAATATCCACTGGCTTGCTTGATCTGCATAACGATCTAAACCTATCCGATACAATATCGAAATCAAGGTTCTTTCTTGCCCAATCGTACCCATTCTCTCCTAAGGTGGATGCAAATGTTTCATTGATTAGTAGTCTCTTCATCTCTCTTGAAAAAGCAGATAAATCATCCTGACTGACAAGAATGCCTGTCTTTTCGTTCTGGATAGTTTCTGAATTGGCTCCAGCATTCAAAGCTAGGATTGGTTTGCCAAACGCAAAAGCTTCTGCCCTGAGGAACCCTTCCCAGAGTGAGCATGTAGCATATAGTTGGCTAGCAGCAAAATACGATGGTAAAATTTCTTTATCCACAATTCCTGGCAAGACCACAGAATCCTCTAAGCGATTAGCATGAACTAGCTGGATAAGCTTCTCATAGTAACCCATGTATGATTTATAATTTCCTGCAATTACAAGCACAGCGTCATGCACTTCCCTTTTGACTGAGGAAAAGCAAGTTATGAGCGAATGGATGTTTTTGGATTCAGTGATGCGGCCTACAAAGAGTACGATTTTCTTTCCATCAAGCTCGGGGTAGCGCGCAAAAAAGGGCTCAGCACTGACCTTATTTCGGTTGAATTCTTGAAAGTTTACCCCATCTAAAAAGATGGTGATGGGGTCAATGGAATAATTATCTTGAACCCATCTTCTCACGAATTCGCAAGGAGCTATTACGAGGTCCGCCTTTTTTGCAGCTATTCTATTCGCCCGTGTGACCCATCTTATGTAAGCTTTCTCAGTGAAGGAAGAAAACAAGCTTGGAGAAGCCGCACTCCACTCTGTTACAAGATTGGACGGACCTCGTATGTTTCGGACGATGTAATTAGCAGGATAGTGTTGTGTATTTACTATGTCGTACCCTTCTAACTTACGCCGAACAAAATCAAATCTGTCAAGAATAAAGGGCGACAATGCCATCTGTCTACGAGTAGTACTAGTAACAAACGACCTTACTTCCACGACTTCAAATGAAGTTCTCTTATTTTTGTAATCAGAATCAAAGCAGAATACCGTCACATCTTCACCGCGCTTTGCGAGCCTATCGGCCAGCTCATATATTACGGTATCTATGCCGCTCCCTACTTTCAAGGTATGATGGAAGAAAGCTATTTTCATTGTTGGCTCAGCTCCAATTCAAGAATAAAAGCATCTTCGACTTCGTTATTCCATTTGTCTTCAGTTTGGCCTATTATCTGGTATCCCATCTTCTTGT
>JAATVS010000652.1 GCA_014523695.1 Nitrososphaerales archaeon TH5895 | reverse complement strand
TCTCCCAATAGGTACGTTTGATCTTATTCCTAATCTTAACCATTGATAGGCCTGGATATATCTGTCTAAGACCCTCAGCCAATCGATTCAGGATCTCTGCTCTGATCTCCACCTTCTCGGTATAATATAGCTTCATTCTTGCAATCTCATTCAAGGCATCCATTTCTGCAGGAGAGAACCTGTCGATATCTCCTCTAGTCATTCCGTAGACCTCTTTCTCAACGAGGTTATCCCTTTCTTCTTCTTCTTCTTTTCGTCTCCTGATAGTGATTGATAAGGCATAACGTTATCGACTAGTTCCAGAGTTGTATTAGACCAATCCTTATCCGAATTAGCATTTGGTCGATCTAATTCTTTCCACTGCATATAATTACATTCTTCCATTATTCTGTCAATAAAACGTGCTCGCCACGTCAAGAATATCACCTTTGCATGCTGCTCAGTCTTCGCAAATCGTTCAATAATAAAATCAAGAGAATTCACTCTAGCTCCGTCTATATCCTTCTGGGTTAAGCATTATAATGACACAGGCTAATAGTACTATATAAAACACTATACTTACAGTAAGGCGTAGGTAAACCCCCTTTGTTATATATCACATACACGTTCATGCTTTTAATGTCTTATCTAAAAAGATCACAAAAGATACTGGCGATTGGTACTGTCTTGGTGATATCCATTTTGTCTGGATTCCCAGCAGTTACATCATCATCGACTGTATTAGCACAACAAGACTCTGACACTGCTCCGGCACCACCTTCCATTGGTGCAGACGTACCACTCACATATTTTGGCCCAGCTCCCTCAGAAGTCAATCCGTCGTATATAGGCCCACTTCAATTACTTAGATCAGGTCCCGTTGATCTTAATGCAAGTACTGTGACTCTACCTTTATACAAAGGGCAATTAGTCACTGGAGAAACTGTCTGGTATGTACTTACAGATACAACAGATAAAGGAAACGCCGAAGCCTTAGGACTTAATTGGTCACCGAAGCTTACTTACTCAGCTTTAGGGGCTCGAGTTGCAAATCTTGGCTCTAATAATACATTGATATTTGAAAACGGAACGATAGATTTTAGTCCAGAGCGTCAAGTTAAGTCAGGCAATTCAAGCGCCTTCCCACCAAGTCAAGCAAATCCTGGATCTATAGGTGATAGCGATTACAGTCCGTTAGTACTAGTAAAGAATGCAGGTGGTCAAATATATAATGCTCCGATAGTCGCTTATAATGTAAATGAATCTGAACTTGCAGCTTTCTGTGATGAAACCCCAGATTACTCAATCGTACACGACAAGGTAGTAAATATATGTCCACAAGAAGGTACAGTAACTCTATCCTTAACGTCAGGATTTAGCTTTGCTCGTCCAATATTGTATTTGAGTTTCGATTCTAGTTCACCACTCGCAGCCGCTCTCGAAAAGGCAACTTTTGCACCTAAGTTAGGCTCTATAACTGTAGGTAATGACGACAGTGCTTTCAGTGCAGTTGAACGAATATTCATAACGGCTAACGGTCCTACAGGCGTAGATAATCCACAAAGACAAGGACTGAACAGTGCCGTAATGGGTGAAGGATCCCCGCTCAACGTATTTGGAGGAATTCCAACCATAGCTACAGACTATAGTCCATTATGGGATGCGAACTTAGGAGAATGGACACCGGAAGCGATTGATAATGGGTATAGATCACGGGTAACTGAAGAATTCCAAATACTGGGGCTTGTCCAAGACGGATGGATAACCGGTCCAGGTGGAGCGCCATATGGTTCAGTAGGAATAATTATCAACTGTCCTATAGTCTTCCGTCTCCTGTAGAATAAGTACCAGTAGCGGAAGCTCCTAATTTTTTATTCATTTTGCTTATGTAATTGTTGAGTGAGAGTGACCGCTAGCAGGTCAATGATATGAAATCCACGGTCCACGACACTATAGATTTAGTCATTTGACTTCCTCTCAGTTTTACCAAAGTAAACCATCATCCCTGCGCAAATAAAACCAATAATCTCTGGAATTATAAAAAGATTAAATCTCTCTTCAGGAGAAGCATCGTAGTATATCAAGCTAGTAATTGGTCCGCCTATTAAACCTCCGAATAGACCTATTATGATTACTACTGTGAGAAGTCTGTCTTTATCCATCACTATCTTTATCCATCGCCGAGGAATCATTAATACGAATCTGCTTCTTAATTTGTTCCCTTACTCTTATACACACCTTTTCGTGAACGGAGGATCCAAAAAAGCTTGATCTCCAGGCAAATATTTGGTCAGGATGGTAGTAGAACTAAAATGGGTAGTCAAGGGGTATAGTAACAATCCAATAATTGTAGCTGTACTACCACCAATGATCATAGTCTTTTTCTTCATATCTGTTAGAGATGGCAGCTATTTCAAGACCCCTAATCTGTTGACCTTTCACATATTTCTTCTGTTTGCGGATAAATTGCTGCTTTACTCAATAATGGATTAACCTTTACAATCTAGATATATGAATAATCAGAATAAGGTTCTTCAGCCTTCCGGTCGTCCTACCTAAAACCGTCTAGCTTCAATCCATTCAATTCTCGCATTCATTCCAAATTGTCTGTTGTTCATAGAATCTTTTCAAGCTCCCAATGACTAATAGTGGCTGAGTTCTTACGAATCTTGCTATCGCTTGGTAACATACCATTAAGGTAAAGCCGCTGACCCGCAAATTAAAAGATCTTTTATAACAGGTAAAATATGTAAATATGATAATATCGTATTCCAACTGAAGGTACAATATTCCAGATAAAATACGTAAATATGATAACATCGTATTCCAACTGAAGGTACAATAATCCAATGTCATTTGAAAGAGTACAACACTTAGTAGATATTGATGAACATATCTTTGCTGCCTTTGTGATAGACTCTGCTGGAATTATCTCAGAACTATTTATTGCACCTGATACTGACCTAGACAAATCCAAGATTGAAAAGATCAAGTCAGTTCTTGGCATTAAATCTACCACAACATCTGAAAGAGAAGCCATTAAAGACTTAATCGGTCCCCATAAGTGGGATGTTCTTGAGTATGACAAATTCAAATTCATTAAGCTATATCCAGGTGGAAATCTAGATCATAAAATGATAGTTGTGATAGCTGCATGTACAAAGGATCCAGGGAACGTAGTGGATTCAGTCGTTGGTTACATGAATGAATCTGAAGAAGAACCACCTCATAACTTGTTCGGCTAAATTGTGTATTACGATGCATATGTGAACCTAGTCAGGATGACCACCAAGTCTAGTCCAATTCTTAATTAACCACACATTTCTGTTAATATTGTCATTAAAGAATGCAAAGATCTGAACAGGCTCTAGACAGAAAACACATCATTGGAATTCTTATCATAATTACTTACGCCGTAGTGATTTTTACGGTGCCAATACTAGCCGACAAACAGCTTGCTCCAATTCTGGCAACAATTACGCTGGTGATGTTAGCAGTTTACGTGCTACTTGCTCTTGAAATTATTCATAGAAGTGTTTTAGCAATTTTAGGCGCTATTATTGCCGTTGCTTCTGCTATCTTCTTTGGAACTATTAGTGCACAGGATTCTCTCGACTTTATCATTGAATCGATTGATTTCAATACAATTGGACTACTACTCGGTATGATGATCATTGTTGCAATACTGGGTGAGACAGGCATTTTTTATTGGGTTGGAATAAGAGCAGGAAAATTAAGCAAGGGAAATCTGTGGAAATTAATGCTTCTATTATGCTCCTTCACTGCCGTGGCCTCCATGTTCATAGATAATGTTACAACGATTCTGCTAATGGTACCTGTAACATTGTCAATAACCAGGACTTTAAAAGTACC
>JAATVS010000651.1 GCA_014523695.1 Nitrososphaerales archaeon TH5895 | reverse complement strand
TATGATGCATTTCGTTACCAATAAAAATGATGAAATACTCTTCAATAAATATGAAAATTCTCTAATGCGCGATGTTTATATCATGCCAATGGGTACTAATGACTGCATATTCTAGAAATTGGACGACAGTAATACCGGAGCTTCTGATGACGAATTAAGCGACAGTGCCATGAAGGGCTTATCTCGAGGTCGGGATAAAGCGTTGGACCTCGAAGGTGAGAAATCAAACAATCTTGACGAATCGAATAGAAATCGAGAGTTTTCCGAACATAACAGCCTTGTAAGCGAAGGAATCCTAGCAGGGCAAAGAATCGCAAAAATATCTGTTGTTACTCTTGTAAGCATAGGAATTGTAGAAATTCTTACGGGTTACTTTAGTGGTAGTGTAGTAGCAACAGCAGATGGACTAGATTCTATATCTGATGCAGTTATATCATTTATCGTTCTGTTGGGTCTTCGTCTTGCACATAGACCAGCTGACAAGAAATTTCACTTCGGATATCACAAGGTAGAGAGCTTTGCTGCATTGATGGCTGCTATTGGAATGGTAGCAATAGGGATTGTAATATTTTACAATTCGTATCAGGCTCTATTGCATCCCCATGAAATAAGACAGCCAATTCTTACGATGGTTGTTTTGGCTGCAGCTGGTGCAATCTCATTACATAGAGCTTTCCAGATGAGGAGTATCGCAAACAAATACAATTTGTTATCATTGAGGACTGATGCTAAGAATTCTATAAAAGATGGTTCGGCATCAATAATTGGATTTCTAAGCGTTCTAATAGCTTCACAATTTGGATTTTTGCAAATGGATGCAATAGGCGGCATGATAATCGCAGGCTACATTTTCTCAGTATCGTATATTTCACTGAAAAAGTCATCTTTGATACTCGTAGATTCCTGGCAGAATCCCAAACTCACTGAACTCATTAAGCAACACATCGAGCAAAAGCAGTTTAAAATTGGCCAAGGACCGGAGCAATTACAGACTAATGTCAAGGTTCGCTCAGTGTTACTTAGACCAGCGGGAATGGTCTCCCAAGCTGAAGTGCATATTGAAGTAGATGGTAATAGGCCTCTCAAGGACGTGGAGATGATATGTCTTCAAGTAGAAATGGAGATTCGTTCCAAATTTCCTGATCTAGAAAGAATTTCGATAATTCCACATTCATCGATCACTAAGCCAATTACAACACAATCTAGTTCATTCAGGAGATGGATTTCGGTTCCTGATATATTGCATCAGCATCGACAACAGCAACAACAACAAAACCAAAAACGCGAGCATCGTGAGTAAATACTCATGCGTTACGACCAATCATTTTATCTCACTTTTTAGATATGCCTTTACTGTTGTTTTAAAATACCTAACACATTAACAGAAGTTACAAGTGCTTAAATTTTTTGGACAGTAGCTTGTTTTGTAGTAAATTCGCATGTATAAGTGAACACTTTTTAAGGATGTAAAAAGATAACTCAGTTGATGACAAACTCAATCATCAAGATGTTGATTCCTGTATTGACTGCCATGACTATCTTTACAACTGCTGAGGTACTAGCACAAGAACAACCGAACACTGTTAACTTAGAGACATCACAAGTAGAATTAGTAGCAGGTCCTACCAATAATGTAGAACTGGAAGGACAAGTTGTAAACAATTCGACAGGGGGTGTAGATGATATCAGGGTAAATGTACAGTTCTACGATTCAAATGGACAACTTTTGCTTGAGACCAGTAGATTCATTACTCAGCCGTCTCAGACACTCCAACCAGGTGAGTCAGTACCGTTTACCGTTTTGGAGACTTTGGGTCATGATCAAGTTGACAAACATGTGGTAATCGCAGAAGCTGATGCAGCTACCTAAGACTTTACTACTAGCAAGTGGCTTAGAGCTTCAACAGTATATTTTTTATTATAATTATTTTATAATTAATTAATCTTGTATTTCGAACAAGTCAGTTATTTAACCACGTTTAGAAGATTCAGACAATGTGATGATTTTGTAAATGAAACTAATCTCAGGATCGTTTTGAAACCTTTGCATTATGATGATTTCACCAAAAGTCTGCACATAATAACTCTTCAAAGTGACCGTCCTTATTAGCCATCTCCAAGAATGTTTCTAGTACGGGTACAATGAAATGCCATGGACAAAATTCCTATAACCATAAGATCATCCCCGGTTCAACTTATTCAACCCATCCGATGTTGCGGGTCAAAGACCAATCATAGTAAGAAGTTCCTCGCAGTTTTGACTTGCTCAATCAAATTGAGGCAATAAACATTATTCTAGGAGCTATTTTCTTTTTATTCATCTTCCAGTTATACCCCCGGTATAGTCCCCTGAAACTTTCACGACACCATCCTCAGATTCACTAATCACTTTTAGCAATTCCAGGGTCAGTCTCATGTTTGCTACATAGTGAGTACCATTTTTCATAAACTGACGGCAGAAGTCCTGTCTCTTTAAATATCAAATTTTTCATTTTTTCGGGATCGGCGCTCTTCGTGGTGGAAATTTCGACCATGTAAAATGGTGGAGACGACTTCGATGTTGTATTAGACTTTTGTGCCTCCTCTTCTTCGCGGATGAGAAGATCGTGTATTAGCGCAGGGCTTATTTTTGGGAGATGTAATTGATAAAGAGTTTGTAAGCCTTGGAAAACCCTCCTAATTTCCTGCAATTCGTCAGAAGGCATGAATATCCACCTACTAGTAGCCATAATATAAAGGTAAATATCTATAAAAATTACATGAATGTACTAGTCCCAGATTAGGAAACGAAGACTTTAGTGCTAACTGGGAATTGTCTTTGAGAATTCAAAAATCATTTAGAACAGCCATCCCAAATCTAAAAATATCAATCGTCTGTGAAGTTCAAAAAGGCAATTTGTAATATAGGATACAAACACCATACACAAGAATAGCCTCTCGCTTTAGTGGAGACCGATGCATACAAAACCAGGATAGCATCCAGAATACTTCGCAGCATAAAAATAAACCTCAATATTTTGCTGACAACATCGAATTCACTCACCGACATCAAGGCATTGCGAACAAAAAATGTTTACCTCAATGGTAGCATACACATTAACGCCTTCTGTGCGTGTAGCCTATTTTCAGCTTGGTCCCACACCACGGATGCCTTACCGTCAATTACTTCGGAAGTGACTTCTCGACCTCTTGAAGCCGGAAGACAGTGCATAAAAATGCAATCTTGCTTCGCGGAACTCAATAGATTAGAATTAACCTGGTACTTCGGCAAGAATATCTCTTCTATTTGCTGTCTTTCTTCATCCTTTCCAATAGATACGAACGTGTCTGTTGCCAACACATCAGCATTTTGAACGGCTTTTAAAGGATCATCTGTAATCGATATTTCTGTAGAACTTTTAGAAGCTTCTTGTCTTGCTACGTAAAGTACATCTTCATTCGGTTCAAAGCCAGGTGGACAAGCAATCGAAAGATTCATGCCTATTTTCGAGCAACCAAGTACTAGATCATTGCAAACATTATTACCGTCTCCTATCCAAGCAACTTTCAATCCATTGAATGTATTTTTCTTTTCTTGAATCGTGAGGAGATCGGCGAGAATCTGGCAAGGATGAAAAGTATCTGAAAGTCCGTTAATGACGGGAACAGACGAGTATGCTGCAAGCTTCTCAATATCCGAATGTGAATACACACGCGCCATAATCAAGTCGACGTAGAGCGAAAGAGTTCGAGCTGTATCTTCGACAGATTCTCCTCGAGCTAGCTGAAGGTCGTTTGAACTCAGATAAATAGCGGTACCGCCTAATTGTACTATTCCCGTTTCAAAACTTAGTCTGGTTCTAGTAGAGGGTTTCTGAAAGATCATCGCAAGCGTTCTTCCCTTTAATAATTGGGTCGATTTTCCATTCTTCAAATCCCTCTTGAGATCCTTTGATAACTCTAAGATTGATAGGATTTCCTCTCTATCTAGGTCATTAAGACTCAAAAAATTTTTCTTATTTAAGGAGGTCTTCAATGTCTTCATCCGTTAGATAAACTATTTCTTCTTCGTCTTTATTCTGAGTTTTAGTTTTTTTCTCGTTATCATTGACTAGATCCTTAGTTTCGGACTTTCTTTCCGATTCCACGGACGAGGTGAGATTTTTTTGAGAGCTCTTAATAGTATGTATATCCTTTGGAGAGTCCTTTTCTGGATCTTGTGTCTTGTATTTGTTTTTCTTGTCGAACAGACCTCTAAAAAAGCCACTAGGTTCTTTTTTCTCCGATACTGACTCTGGTTTCTTATCTGATGTGACACTAATAGCCTGGGGTTGCTCCAATAGATTACCTTGCTGCTTTTTTTGTTCTAGTTGTTGCGGGTGTTCACTATCATGCTGTTGTCCTGAATTGCGCAGTTGCTCAAAATGTGGTTCTTGCTGATCTGCTTGCTTTTGCCATAAAGTGGGCTTATTAGAAGCGACTTTGTCCAGTGATTCATATTTCCTAGAACTAGTATCATCTGAATCCAGAGGCAATTCGGAGGGAGTTCCATTAATTTTTTGACTTAGTCTCCCAGAAGTATCTTCATTACTTACAGTTCTCAAAGTTACTTCCTCATACGGTAGTTCCATATTCGTCTCTACTTTTTCATTCCTGTTCGTATCTTGTCTGGTTATATCTCGTTGAATGATATTGTTGGAAAGGAGCTCCGTTTCACTAACCAGTGGGGAATTATCGAATATTGAATTGAGAAATTTCTCAGAGCTAAAAGGTGTGATGTCGTCATAACTTTGTCCCATCCCTAAAAGCACGATTGGTTTCGATGTGGCATGCACAATCGATATGGCTGAACCTCCTTTGGCATCTGCATCAGTCTTTGTTAGTATTGCGCCATCAAATTTGGTATATTCAAAAAACTCACGCGCTTGGTTAATGGTATCATTTCCTGCCAATGAATCACCAATAAATAACTTGATATCTGGCTTTACAACCCTAACTATCTTGTTAATTTCATCCATCAAATTCTTTGCTGTCTGCATTCTGCCGGCAGTATCAATCAGTACCGTATCTACACGGTGTTTAGTGGCATAATCCACAGCGTCACGTCCGACTGCAGATGGATCGGCTCCGTATCTCTGCGAAATAACTTTGATCGACAAATTTTCTCCGTGCTGCGATAGCTGCTCAATTGCACCTGCTCTATGAGTATCTGCTGCCGCTAGTACAGTTGATATTCCATTTTTCTTAAATAGACGAGCAATTTTCGCGATAGTCGTTGTCTTACCAGTGCCATTAATTCCAAGTAGAAGTATAATAAATGGTCCTTTTCCTTCCTCCTTCTTATCTCTGATTTGTTGGATAAGATTCATACTCCCAGATTTATTGAACATGTCTGCTATTCGAATTCTGAGCTTGAGCCTGATCACTTCTTCTGCACTCTGCCCCTTCTCAAGTTCTAAGCCCAGTAATTCGGTTCGCAAGCTTCCAACAAGGTCGTCTACAACTTCTGGGGCAACATCACTTTCGAGAAGAGATAGTTCAAGCTCAGATAAATGATTATTCAAATCTCTTTCAGAAATTTCTTTATGAGACGATATGTTTCTAGCTGCATCAGAAAATGCCCTTTTGAGCTGTTCAAACATTTACGTCTCTGTAATCTTCACGGGACTAATTATTATTGCTACTGGATTTAGTTGAGTTGCTCCTACCAGAAGTAGCTCTCTGTACCATTTCGTTGACTTGAACTTGAATTTGCTCCATTCGAAGAGATACCTGTTGTTTTTGCCCCATAAGTTGTTTCAATGCGATCTCGAATTCCTTCAACCTAGACTCTATATAGTTAATAGTATCCTCTCTGCTCTTTTCCACTGCCACTCCTGCGCCTATATTGATAAGCAATTTCTTAACAGGAGGCACTGATACTTTCATATGAACCCCAACTCCAACGGGGACATACGATTCAACTTCTGTTTCAGTTTGAATCTCTTGTACTGCACTAGATGCTAATTTGGCTTCCTCTAACAGTCTACTGACAGCTGCCTCACGAGAAATGATCTCATTCAAATGAGCTTCAAGCACCTTTGCCTGCTGCATCATTTCATTAATCTTTTGTTCGAGGGCGGCTTGTTCGCCACTGACTCCGCTGCTCATTCTTCCTTTAATCCTCCTGCTTTCATATATTTGTGACTAGGGGTATGAGTAAAATATTTCTCGCTACTGATTGTCATAACAAAGCATATTCTTCGAATAATTATTTATAACAAATATTAACCTGCACGGATGAGTTTCTTCTCTGATTTTATTATGAAAGTAAAATATAACCTGGCAGTTATCACGGGTCCACAAGTAACAACTGAAACAACAAGTATTGTTATTCCCAAACACCTACTAAAGAATTTGCTCCAATGTATTAAGAATTACACTGAAATACCATATGACCCTAAAATAAAAAATGATTACTATAGAAGGCCCATTTCAATTGAAAAAGACAACAACGACAATGTGTCGTGTCATGCACTGTATCACCAACTATGAGTAACTATCTAATCATCTATCTTCTTAGTTGCTGATCATTAGTCTTTTCCAGATTATTGCTATACGGTCATAGGCGCGGTTCAGATTCTAATGATTTATGTGTCAATCGGTCTTATTCCAATATTTCAACAATAACAGTAGGGTCTAGGCAGTCTGAACAATTGAGAGCCTTCCTCATATTCTTGAGATCTTTAACATGTTCTTCATTCTAACCTTCATTCCATATCTCTTTTCATTCATCTTCATATGAGTATAGATTCTCAACAAGTCGCGAGAATTCCTTAGTAAACTAAATCTACCTGAAATTTTCATTTTGATGAATTTGTGAACCAGGGAGTAGATATCAAACTTCTTCAATACTGCATCCCTGTAATTATTCAGATCATTTAGATGTTCTACAAATAATTGTGCACACCAAGTTGATGGGACGATTCCCTCTCCCAACAATGCATAGACAGTACCAATCGATTCTCCTACCCCTATTGTTTTTCTGCCATCTGAAAACGGTTCACACAGAGAAGGAGGACTTATTCTGACCGGTCTGCCTACCTTATGAATGATTTCGCATTCATGCTTGCTAAGAAATTCATCAAGAAATCCAATTGTGTGCTTTCGTCCGAAATCACCAGCTCCTACATGAGCATATCCATTATTGAGAGGAAAATACCAAAAGTATCCTGACATGTTGGAAAATGCCTTCAAGTAAAAGTCATCATATGGATTTCTATTTCGATCATATTTCACTTTATATTGTACGCATGGAATCCAAGTCTCATTGCTAACTTTAGGCAAATAGTTCCTGTGAAAGCCTGTAGCGTCTACGATCAGATCAAAATCAGATTCTAAGTTCTCCTTCCGGGGAACCTTTCCAAATTCTATATCAGTACCACGTATCATATCTTTTATGAGCTGTAATTTGTCATAAGCAACCATACCACTTAACTTGATGTCAATACAATCATTTATCAATTCGACCTTCATATTCTTACCTTTGTGGAGAACGTACTTGCTGAAATCCAAACCACATTCCTTTACTAAACCATCCATTACGTTGTCGCATGTTGCCCAAGCACACACTGCGTCATGTTTGGACTCTGGCATTCTCTCGAAGCCCTTTACTGTGTTGTCGCCATCTTGACTGAGCTTGTTCATGAGGTATGCACCAGCGACACCGATCCCGGCTACAGCAATCTTCATTCTCAATGCATGATTCGCAAGTGACTAATAAAAAGATTGACTAGATTTACATAAAAATGGGAGATTATAGATATTATCTGCAGAATGGGGACAAGTAGTAGAAATAGAGGAATTGGTAACAATAAATTGCAGGTTACAAATAACAGCTGAAGGTCATGCGTTTGATACAGATGACAGTGTCACTACCATTGGAAATTTTTGTATATAGATCCTTGTACCAACGGTTTACCATAGATGACTGCGGAAATCCATTGTTTATATCGACGGAAATCACTGACAGCTAGTAGGCTCTAAATTCATGGCCCAGGCTTTGTGAGCCAATTTTAAGTGTCAGTACCTCATTTGCGCCTTCGTAGATCATAGTTGCACGAGAATCCAAGAAGTGTCTTGCAACCCTAGATTTTTTAGTGTATCCAGATGAACCGAATATTTGAACAGAACGATTAGCGGCATCAAACGCACAATTGCTCGCATAGAATTTGGATATTGCGGAAAGTCTATCCGCCTCATTTCTGATTTGAATATACTCCTCATTGGATCTGTTCAATTTCATCTGCCAATCAATATTTTCTCTCTTAAATGTCTCAACATAATCTTGCAAACGCTGTCTAGTGATAGCCGCACGATAAACAAGCCATCTTGAACTCTCTAGACTTACTACAATCTTTGCAAGATGCTCTTGTATTAGCTGCTTTTTCCCAAGAAGTTCTCCATGTTGGGTTCTGTGTTTCGCATAAAAGATGGATTCAGTCAAACAATCCTTAATGACACCAACAGCTCCCGCTGCGACGCTCAAACGACCATCTATGAGGGCGCTGTATGCTATGCTCAGACCCTGTCCTTTCATTCCCAAGAGGTTTTTCTTGGGAACAATGCAATTTCTAAAAACGAGTTCGGCATTCTTTATTGTGAGGAGTCCCAATTTATTTTTGATCTCTTTTCGCCTTATCCCCTGACTATCTTTATCTACTATAAATGCAGAGATTTTTCCATCTCCGCGTAGATCTTTACTGTTTCGTTCCTTCGCATAGGTAGTCAGCAAGTCGGCAATCGTTCCATTACCAACCCAATGCTTCCTCCCATTGAGGATATAATGATCGCTTTTCTCTTCAAATACCATCTCCATAGAAGTTGGATCGCTGCCGGCGTTGGGTTCGGTAAGGGCGAACGCCATTATGCTTCTCCCTCTCGTGGTACGCGGAAGGTACTCTCTTTTCTGTGCTTCGCTAGCCCAGCCCTGAAGGACTAGTTGACCAATAGAAGTATGGACTGATAAGAATGTCCTAACAGAACTTCCTTCTTCGCCAATCCTTTCCAGAGCGAGGCAGTAAGTAAGGAAATCGTACCCCATTCCCCCATATTTAGTAGAAATTGGACAGCCTAGCATTCCAATATTTTTGAAAACTGGTATAATCCTGTCATTAATTCTTTCATTAAGGTAACATTCTTCTTCGTAATCCCGCAATGATTTTGATGCGTCATCTACTCTCGTTAGGAAATTTTTCTGTCGCCTAGAAATATTAAAATTCATTTCAGAAAGATCATGATAACACATATCTGAATAATTATCGTAGCTGATATTAAAGGAGATTGTAACTATTAGCTAGCTAATATTGTTGCATAACTTCAGTAATTGTTGAAACATTCAGAGTCATGACGATGATCTGCATTCCTAATTTAAAGAATATATACAGTATCTATTAATCCTTTTGCTTGTAATTGTTATTGTTACTATGATATGAGAGTAATACTATTTATATAAACTTGTAATAGAGGATTGCAAGTGAAAATGGTGCATAGAACAAAAAAATCTAACCCTTAATCATAAGTTAACAATTTATCCACTATCAAAAGAATATCAATTTGCGATCAACCATACTATGACATTAAACAAAATGAATCAAACTCGAAGCTCTTTCATGAAGTATATTTGCAAATTGTCGCATGTCTATCTTGTCAAATGGATTGATCTTCCTTAGGGTATTTATTTCCTCTCCTTCTTCCAACATAGATCGATTGCGCAATTCTTCTACGATTTTCTCCCGTAACCTCGGAGGACAGATCTTGCTGTGATAAATGCAACCAAGTGACCCAAAGAACATTTCTTTAATGTGATCATCTCCCTTCTCTTCATGAAAATGAGGATTACGTGTTTCTACTTGACATATTTCTATCCCCTTGTCCATCGCTTCTTGATTTTCTGTAGGTAGGATCCCGCCAAATTCTTCCAGGACGTTAACTATTTCATATGGTTCTACCGAAAAGCCAGATGAATAAGTAAGCAATTCGGCAAGTTTCATAGACATACAATGTTCACCCGAGTTACCGGTACGCATAACTTCGGTCTCAAAGCCGGTATAATAAGAAACCAGAGAGTTAAGATACTGATTAGTTATTTCCGAGACTCTCCCCCACTTGGAAAAGTACAGACCGCTCTCTGAAACTTTAGGTTTGTAAATCCATGAAATCCTAACCATCGTATATGGGCTATTTGACATGGCAAGTCCTGACGCAAAGATCTTAACATATTCGTTAACTGCGCCGGGAACGTAATTATCCGCATCGATAAAGCCAACATAATCCTTTCCAGCCATCTTAGCAAGGAGCATCCCAGTAATCATGCCTTCAGCTTT
>JAATVS010000110.1 GCA_014523695.1 Nitrososphaerales archaeon TH5895 | reverse complement strand
TTAATAGCGTAACAAAATGCTCGGTAAGAAGTAGCCTACTCTTGGTTTCTTCCATCTTTTCAAAAGTATCAACGAGCTTGGAGAGAAGCAATGTGTATTATACAAATTCTGTAAAGATGGAATCTGACTTAAATCTATTAGCATTCTCATCTGCCTAGATTCTAATAATATATGCATAGTCAGGCATCAATTATATCTTAGATTTAAGAGACCAACTAACGAACTAAGGGAAAACTATTCCCTCTATATTCACGATATTCTTGTCACCTTTGGCACTGCTTTCGACATTTTTACAAGGGATGCTTTCGGGTAGTATTCCATTACCGCAAGAGTTCTCAGCATACTCATCATTAATTTGCTCATACCCGGCAACTCGAACACTATCCGCAGAATATTCACTACTTGAAGAGAAAGCGACAACCATCGTAATTGCCAAACCCAATTTTCCCGCCATGAAAGTATTCACCATGTTCCTGAACCTTTATGATCCATTTACTTTGCTTATCTGTATTGTGAGAAATAATGACTGTGTTTTAATCAGATATATTTACGAATAATGGACCCAAACTTAAGTTCTTATTCAAGAGTATGCATCGAGATATAAGACTATATTCAGAATAATTTTGTCAAACATTCATTATTATTGCAGTATGCATGAATTGATTTTTTTCGAATTTCATTTACTGTAAAGAGTGTCTCAATGAGCAACAACTATCAGAGCAGGTTAAGATAAACACCTAGAAATCAGCAAAATCGACAATGAATCTATGATAACACCAATCCACCTTCAATCCAGAAATTTATACCTGCGAGGCAATTTACACAGAGAGGCTTCAAAAAAATTGACCGATAATCTATTGAGATGCTGTCCTACAATTGAAGAGTTAGGGACTTTGCTGCGATGAAGCGTAAAGTAATCAGCACTGATCGAGCCCCGCCAAGTAAATGAAGATCGAAACGAAGGTGTAGCGTTACAATTCTGCCATCCATATAAGACCTTATTAAGACATTAAGACAAGATAAAGATCTCCTGTCACCTCTATTTTCATTATCTGATTCAGCTTTAGAGCGAGTTTACCTCTTACGAAATTTGCCTAGATCAGTGTCCGCGTTGCATATTTTTTTGAACATCGATAAATCATGGAAGAGCTGATCGATGACTTCAGTTCAGTGTTAATGTTTTTATGATAAAAAAAGGAATTGGGGTGCGAGACACTCAAACCTCAGATTTGGTAGGCTAAATTCTTAGTTTTGACATCTGAGAGATTTTATGGTTCAACTGCTCCTAATAAAAGAAAGTAAGTAATACGTTTGTTCCTCTCACGTTAAGGAAGATTCAAATTCAGTGTTACCATTCTCAAGTAGATGGCCTTGAGGACAGATCTGGGTTGAGTCACTATGGAAAGAGTTTGGGCAGTTCAGGAAATCCTGGAATTTTTGGAAATTGAAATAATGGAGGATTAGGATCAGATTTCTCTTTTCTCTGTTCTTGTTCCTGTGATGATTCCGCGGATATTAATCGTGGTGATCCAGATGGTCTTTCTTCAAGGGTGACAGGTACATTGACATTCTTACCCTCTCTGTTTAGTGTTAGCAATACTTTGTCTCCCACTTTCTTATTCTCATCTAAATGTGATATTACATCATCCATTGACTTCACCAGTTGACCATCTATTTTTGTAACAATATCGCCGCTCCTTACAATCTCAGTACCGCCACCGAAGCCTTCTTTGACTATCTCACCTCTTACACCTGCCTTGTCTGCCGGACTGTTTTCTACAACCGATACTACTGCTGCTCCCTTGTAATTTCTTGCCAGTCCTATGCTTTCGGCAATATCTGGAGACAAGTCTTTAGCTGTGAATCCTAGCCATGGATGTACATAGCTCCCTTTTTGTATGAGCGCGGGGATCTCCTTTAACAACATATTTGACGGGATTGCAAAACCTACTCCGGAGTATACCCCGGTGTTTGAAAATATGGCTGTATTCATACCAACCACTTCACCTTTCATATTGAGTAAAGGTCCTCCCGAGTTACCAGGATTGATTGCGGCATCAGTCTGTATCGTATTTGAAATAGAATATCCTGTTACGTCATTGGGTAACAGACGACCTATCTGGCTTATTACACCCGTTGTTAGTGTGCCGCTCAAGCCAAAAGGATTACCAATTGCGATTATTTGTTCTCCTACTTGTATCTCTGAGGAATTTGCGATCTTTAGCGGAGTTACCCCCTTCTTAAAAAATTCAGGATCCACAATCTGCAAGATACCTATATCCGAATAAGGATCCTTTCCAACAACCTTTGCGGTATACATATCACCATCTACAAACCTAACATCAACCTCTTCAACGTCAGAAACTACATGGTGATTTGTTATTATACGCCCATCCTTATCATAAACAAAGCCTGATCCAAGCGCGACATTATTCTGAGGAATTTCTCTTCCATTGATTATTACTACTTCGTTGGTTCCGGGTCGCGTGCTTGTTATCTGTACGACTGAATTTTC
>JAATVS010000109.1 GCA_014523695.1 Nitrososphaerales archaeon TH5895 | reverse complement strand
GCCACAGAGGGATCACCTTTGAGAGTGCCTCCTAACGATTGAAAAGCTGACCAGCTTGTACTGCTACTTGCAGTATTCTGCCATTTGTTGAACAACGCGTTTCCATTAGCTCCTATAACGAATACCTCAAGTCTACCATCATTATTTCTTGCTACAGCAGGATCACCTATTACTGTTCCTCCAAGTGACTGATATGCTGACCAGCTGGTTGTAGTACTTGGTGTGTTCTGCCATATGTGATATAGCTCATTGCTGGCAGATACTACGAATACTTCTAACCTACCGTCGGAATTCATGGCAACAGCAGGGTTACTCTTAATGTTACCACCTAGGGACTGAAAGGCTGACCAACTGTTGGTAGTAGTACCTGCGGTAATCTGCCATTTGTTGAACAACGCGTTTCCATTAGCTCCTATAACGAATACCTCAAGTCTACCATCATTATTTCTTGCTACAGCAGGATCACCTTTAATGGTTCCTCCAAGTGACTGATATGCTGACCAGCTGGTTGTAGTACTTGGTGTGTTCTGCCATATGTGGTATAGCTCATTGCTGGCAGATACTGCGAATACTTCTAACCTACCGTCGGAATTTATGGCAACAGCTGGGCTACTCTTAATGTTACCCCCAAGCGATGTCCACGCTGACCAGGCCGTTGTACTACCCGCAGTTGTCTGCCATATATGGTATAGCTGATTGTTGACTGCAGATACTGCGAATACTTCAAGCCTACCATCGGAATTTATGGCAACAGCAGGGTCTCCTACAAGGTTCCCACCAAGTGATGTCCAGGCTGACCACGTGCTACTGCTACCCGCAGTTGTCTGCCATCTATGATATAGCTGCTTATCTGCAGCGATAACAAATATTTCCAGTCGCCCATCTGGATTGAGTGCTGCTGCCGCTTTGCTTGCAATATTGCCTCCTAATGATTGATAAGCTGGCCAGCTTGTACTACTACCGACGGTATTCTGCCATCTATGATACATAGGACCTGGATCCGTTGGTACTGGTGAGGGTGATCCTCCTCCTGCTGCGTCTCCAAAGGCAGCGATCTCTGTTATACTAGCCCACTCATTTTGTGTGTTCCCATTTACAGTAATTCTTACAAATCGTCCCTCAGCAGGCGCTGTAAAAGTGTACTTCTCAGGTGATGTGGTAGTGCCACTGCTAGTACCTGAATGTTTTTGGGTAAATGTAGTTCCATCATCTGATACGGATATGATAAAGTTATTCTGTCTTTGGTTACCCAGGTACCATGCAATATCAACACTGCAGATACTCTTCTTTGAACCTAGATCAAGTTGAATCCATGATCCCTGACCAAGATTTGACCACCTCGTGTTAAGGTTATTATCTATTACGTTGGATGGGACGTTGCCGTCGTTACCGCTTGCAGTTGGAGAAGAAGCTGGTAGTTTATCGCATGTTGCAAAGGAAGAGAATTTAGAGGAATCTTGAGCAAGTAACTCGACCTTCTCATTGGTACCACTGATAGGGCTGCTGGACTCAATGAACCTAGGCCCCTCTTCAGTTTGGATCTCAAAAGGTACGGCTAACGGAATATTCGACACCCTTATCTTTGAATCTCCACCTACAGATGGTGTCTCTAATCCGTTCACATCAATAGAGAATACACCAAATTCTAACATCAAGTAAAAGGACCCAAGTAATAGAAATATTGACAGAATATGACTTCCAGTTACTTTGCGCTGACCTCGGCAGTATATGCCCATCCTAGTTTGAAATTGTAGATCAAGTATTTACGAGGAATCTCTAATTTTGACCTAGGATCCTTTAATTCGATTCATATTCGTTATTTCTTACTGACTAAATAATAAAAAACCAAAGTCGTCTTTGACGACTCAACAAACATTAGAAACATGGTACTGTTCTAATACTATTGTTGCATACACAAATCCACTCTCATTTTGGGGACTCATAAGTCTTTAGTCGTAGGCAATTTCATAAACGTCTGGTCTTTATCCTATTGATTGGATATAACAATAATTGAAGCGTTGCTTAGAAATCAAAAAAAGAAGTGGGTTTAGCTAGTTTAGTTTCTTGCTCTTTCTCTTATCTCGTTGGCTTGTTCTCGGGCGACGTTTCCTCTGTCGTTGCCGTTATCGCCGTTGTCATTTCCATCTTCGCCGGCATCGCTTTGTTGAGCGTTGACTGCATCGTTTCCTCCATCAGTAGTCCTACTACCGGTGTCAGATTCATCGTTATCTTCGGATGGTGCTGACTGCAGTTCCTCCTCATCAGAGGCTGATGATGGGCTTGCTCCAGATTGGT
>JAATVS010000650.1 GCA_014523695.1 Nitrososphaerales archaeon TH5895 | reverse complement strand
TTTACAGACTACATAAAGGAAAGTGACAATGACAAGAATAGCAACCAGCAAGCGGTGGTAGAGTACCACGGTTGGCGTTTACTTTCAGAGTAACTAACTAGTTTGACGCTCATGACTTTGTTACTACTGAACGAGTAACGTTGGAATATATTAGACGTATATTATTCGAGGTGCTGATCTTTTAGCGCCTCTAACCCTTGTTTCTTTATCCTCCACAGTCTGAAGTCTGCACCGCTAGGTCTGGGTCGTACTTCCTCGGCGAGGCGCCGAAGTAGATTTGAACCTCAGATTTTGGAATCCCGCTTTGTGATATTATATTACTTTCGGATACATCTGATTAAGTGTCATTGTGGGCTAGATCCGCAAGAATATCTAGAACGTTTCTCAGTCCCGGACTCATTGACATAACAGTCATGTTCATTCATTGGTTATAAGAAATCTGGCGACTTTCATATGATACTTAAAACAAGAATGACATAAGACTTGGTTTGCATCTGTTAACTACAAGCATTGTATATTATATACCATGTATATGATATTATTCATTTGGGTAATCTCTGGATATTTGCTCTCGCTGCATTTAATGCATTTGAATCTATATCAATACCTAGAAACCTTCGCTTAAGTTTTATTGCTGCAACAGCTGTAGTCCCCATTCCTACAAATGGATCCAAGATCATTTGATTTTCAACCGTGAGGATTCTCAAGACATGTTCAGCATCAATGCTACTTTGCTCCCAGCCATGGAGTATTTTTTCAGGCTTATTAGACAGTATTAGATCGGACATAAAATCAGGCATGATTAATTTATCACCTTTTACAAACCATAACAAAGGTTTCCATTTGATAGTGACCCGCCTTTGGAAGTGTTTATCGAATGCACCTTCTAATATTACCGCATTAATCCACCAATATTTCAATCCAGCTTTAAGCATGAAGTCTATAATAGAGGGAATGAAGCCATTGGGAACGTAAGTGATTATGATGCTATTGTGTTTTAGAACCCTCATTGCCAGTTTGGCTAGGTCATAATAAAGTGGTACCGAACGTTCATCATATGGAGGATCGGTAAATATTAGATCAACAGAATTATTTTCTATCTTACTAGAGATATCTCTAAAATCACCTTCAAGAAGTTCAACATTTCTATGTTCTCAGGACTGGGAAGAAACATGGATTAATAATATTCAAAATTACTATCAACTCACGCTATATGGTAAATGTAATCGATGTTCAATGAAATATCCGATTATGGTTGATTATTACGAATACAGAAGGGAAATTCTATCTGATGGAACAATGAAGAGAAATTGTTTGAAGTGTAATGCTGAAAATTCTACGGTAATAAGCACAAATTTATGAGTGATGTTATTCTTATAAGGATACACAGGTAGTAAATGGTAAATGGAACAAAAAGCACTTTGTATTCCTGGTGATTAATGCAATTCTTATGTAGGGATTCCACGGCTTTCTTAAGAGATCTCTAATCCTTTGCTTATCTGTTGGCGAAACACTAACAGAATCAAGGAGTTTGGGAAACAGATTCTTTTTGTAGCTGTCGTAAATTGCGTAAAGACTGATAACACTGATTTGTCTTCCAAGACTCTTCCTTTTTCCAGCAAATAATGACGCATCAAAATTGGTTGGTTGAGGGTGTTCATGATCTAAATAGTCTTTAATGTAAGGTAGAGAATCAATTAGAGGTATGTGCCTGGAGCCTGTCTTGCCTGTTAGCAAAACTTCTGCATATTGTTTATCTCCTGCAAACTTGAATATCACATCCTTAATTCGTAGCTTTAGTAGTTCGTGTGGCCTACAACCAGTATCTCGAGACATAGCATGATAACATTTCATTCTTTTAGATGGACAGTATTTCAAAAATAGAAGGTCATCTTCTTGAGACCAGAGATCTGAGGGCTTGTATATGGATTGTTCTTTTCTCTTTAATTGTGGGATATTCTCTACCACTGGTGGCTTTGCTCTTTTGTTCGGTTCAACATCAGAATAATATAACCATTTAAAGAAACGCAGAAGATAGATACCATACAAATTGTAAGTACCAATCCATTTGTGCAAAGGATCGGCTGTCTCAGGTTTTCTAAGGCGGTCTAGAAAAGATATTACATCTTGCCTTGTTATCTGTTTAAATGTCTTATTTTTATTGATTTGAGAAAATTTGCACAAAAAGATAATTATAGCTTTCTTATAATCATCTGAGGGATTCATCTCTGTTTGCATGGAAGTGATATAGTCAGCAATAATTACAGCATTTATTTTTGATACCCTTTTTAGAACTTTCTTACAGGCTGGTTTTAGACCTGCGGTGGCATTTTCGATTTTTCTTTCAAATAGAGGATCATCTTCATAAATACAAGTAATAATCATATGATTTATTAAGTACAGGTAACATATAAGCACATATTATTTACGAGCTTAGGTGCTAATAAGTTTTAGATCTTAGCTAGCAGGTCTACTTTTGCAAATTGCTGCCAACTTGCAACTTGCACAAGAATCTTTTATGTACCAAATAATTTAGAAGGAAGCGATGATAGTGCTGACTGAGGCATAAATTAAGACAAACTTCTCTGATTTTTTGAGATAGGGTGCATAGCTTAAAGTAATAAGTGTCTGCAATAACTTATGACTATAAAACCTGATTTGCTCAACGAAGTCATCTCTGACCTCCTGAAATCAGTTATATTGAGGGACTAGAAGTACAGATTTCATGAAAGTAACCCTAACTGTTCACAAATTGTATTTTGCATGCCTGTCAACTTGCTAGCCGAAAGACAAGTGACATGAAAGTACACAAGATCTCTGGCATTACTCTAAGAATTAAAGAAATGGACAGGTCATGTCGTTTTTATTCTCAAATACCGGGATTCAGTTTAGTATACGGGGGCTCATTTAATGACATATTTAGTACCTATGAAATTGGTGAATCAAATGATTCTAAGATTTACTTAAACCTAGAATTGATTAGCCCAACCAATGGTCGAAATAATCAAGATGACCATGCTACTACATCAAGAAAACATTTTGGAAGAATTATTTTTCATACTGATAATGTAGACAAACTCTATGACTATTTCAAGAATAATGAATCTATTTCGGCTGAGGTCATATTTGAAAATGCACCTACTGATGCTC
>JAATVS010000649.1 GCA_014523695.1 Nitrososphaerales archaeon TH5895 | reverse complement strand
CAAGAGCATCGGGGATCTTTGACACTGAACTTAGACCCTTGGTACCTAAGAATGAAAGCAATTTCGCTAATAATTTAGAAGGGGGCCTGACACAACTTAACGATTTAGTTAGAAATAAGGCCCCACCCATGGATATCATGATGGTAGTACATAGCCAGATTCATCCAAACCTTTTGGAAGCATTTAACTTACAGTTACGATAAACAATTAACCAAATGTTCATGACAGAACCCTACCAACTATTACTATCAATACAGCTGAGTGCCTCCTGATTCATTCGATACAAATAGATAGTATCCTCATTCATCCAAAGAGACGATATCGTGGAAATTCAAAGCTGCTACATTTCCTTATTTTTACTGAAACTCCGTTAGTTCTCCCTCGTCTGGATTTAGGGCTTGCCCGAATGAAATTTTACAGCAATAATGTCTACTGTCGCAGATTAGAACGGATCTTGGCGAAGAAAATTGCAATAAAGTGCTGACTATTTCAAACAACATGCGAAGGTCTACAAGGAAGCGTTAGATCGGAAGAATATAAGGATAAATACAAAGGCAGAATTAAAAGTCGTCTCTAAACAACAAGATAATGTCGAAAATATATCACTGCTGTTTAATCTCCATGATTACATTATCTCCATCATTTAAAACATAGTCCAAACTATTTACTGGTTTGCCATTTGCAGATATTTGTATAGCTTTATCATTTAGATCTAATCCCCATATATCCAGAAATTCATCGAATGTATAATTCCTGTCTACTACAGATTCTACATGGATAATTCCACTATCATCATGAGTATGTAATGGTGCCATTCCTGGCATACCATATTCGTCTAATGAATGATCTTTCCATAATGACGGGCTTATTCCGATATCTTTGGGAAGTGTCACATTCGTACCATCAACTTTAATGCTGAGTTTTGGATGGATGTGTAATACCATCTGGGGTGTTACTCTTTCTTGCTGTCGCTCCTGTTCATTAGCTTGCGCACCAAGTAAGACGGACAATGCTATCACTGCAATCGCGGTAGGAATACCAATTATAACTAAATAGCGTATTTTTCTACAATGACTAATTGAAGAGGAAGAACCAAGATGATGTTCCTTGTTCCCATTCCTATTAGTATTATTATTGTCTTCTGTCACTTTAAAGCTCCTTTGACGGGATAGTTTAGTTGATCATTTATTAATTCCTAATAGTTTATAATGTTAAAGTCTATTGTGAAATCTGGATTCAACAAAATAGGCAAGCTATCATTGTTCTTTTTGAAGATACGAACTGTCAAAGAATATTCTCACGTGTCTCACTTGTTCCTGCCCTGCATTGATTGTCTACTACTCGGAAAATCAATTCTTCTTACTCGAAGAGAATTGCCAAATACAGCCGAATCACTTATGACCCATCCTAAAGCTGCTAACGCCGGTGTAAGTACAAGAGAATTTGTCAAACTATAAAACAAGCCAGCAGCTATGGATATTGTTATAACGTTATATGCAAACGATATTCCTAAATTCTGTTTGATTTTTCTAAAAGAATACGCTCCCAGCTTCAGTGCATATAACACATGCCCTAAATCACTTTTCATAAGTATTATGTGACCAGAAGAAACTGCAACATCAGTTCCAGAACCAATTGCTATGCCGATGTCAGCCTGCGCTAATGCGGGAGCATCATTTATCCCGTCACCAATCATTGCTACTTTTTTTCTACCTTGATCTTGTAGTTTTTTTATTTCTTCTGCTTTTGTCTGGGGTGATACTTGAGCCATCACTTTATCGATACCGACCTTTTTGGCAATAGCGTCTGCAGTTCTTTTATTATCACCACTCAGCAATAAAACATCTTTGTTCATCTTTTTAATTTCATCCACTATGTACTTGGCATTTTCTCGTAGAGTATCAGCTACCGCTATCAAACCAGCTAACTTGCCCTCAACAAAAATAGTAACTACCGTTTTACCTTCTGCTTCAAGTTCCGCAATCTTTTTCTGCATATTCTGGGGAATTGTTTGGCTTTTTTCGAGGTTGTTAGTGTTACACGATCGTATGTTCATAACATTGTAAGGACTACCGACAAATATTCTTCTCTCTTGATAAGATGCTATAACACCATGTCCAGATACTGAAAAAAATTCTGTGATCTCAAGTGGAGGGATTGATCTTTCTGATGCCTTTTTGACTATAGCCTGTGCAATTGGATGCTCTGATTTTACTTCGACAGAAGATGCTAATTGCAACATCTGGTATTCATTATAATTACCACCGTCAACATAGCCATTTGTTATAATATCTGTTACTTCTGGTCTTCCTTTTGTAAGTGTACCAGTTTTGTCAAAGACAACTGTATCAACCGAAGACAATTTTTCAAGATACTCTCCACCTTTTATCAATACGCCTTGCCTTGCAGCTTTATCAATTCCTAAAGAAATCACCATTGGAGTAGCAATACCTAGAGCACAAGGGCATGATACTACGAGAATAGTTGCAAACACAGTTACTGCAAATGCAATAGACTCATGTGCTATTAAATACCAATAAAGTGATGCACCAATCGCAATAGAGAGAACAATTGGTATAAAATACTGAACTGCCTTATCTGCAATCCTTTGGACTGGTGCTTTTGACATTCTAGCTCTTCTAACCATTTCTATTATGTTCGCAAGTACAGTTGTGCTTCCAACACTAGTTGCTCTGAATTGAAGATAGCCGTTCTTATTTATGGTACCACCAATGACCTTGTCTCCTACTTTTTTGTCTACTGGTATCGATTCTCCTGTAATCATGGATTCATCTACTGATGATTCTCCATCTATTATTATACCGTCAGTAGCAATCTTTTCTCCTGGTTTCACAATTACTATATCAGCGACAACTATGCTATCTGAATCGATTTCTTCGTGTCTCGCATTTCTGAGTACTATTGCTTTTTTTGGCTGAAGTGCGACAAGATTCCTTAACGACTCTGATGTTGTTCTAAGTACCTTGCTTTCGAGATATTCTCCTATCGTAAAAATTGTTAAAACAGAAGATGATGCCTCAAAGAATTGAAGATTAGAACCAATAATCATACTAATTATACTATAAAAATACGCGACAGAAGTACTTAAAACGACTAGGGTATCTGTAGTCAATCTCTTCCTATTCTTTATCGCTCTAAAAAATCTGATATAAAATGGTCTACCAAGAAGAATTTGAACTGAGGTTGCTAATGCTAATATAATGTATATAATTACTAACGAATCAGGTAAGAGCAGTTCCAAAAACACTATTAGTATAGTTGCAGCAATGCCAATAGTTATTAGTAATTTCGTATTGTTGAAAAGCGTCTTTTGTTTTAACTTGCCGTAGTCATGATCTTTATGATCACTCTCATCTACTTTGACCGGTTCACCAGGCTTGGTTGCTGTCGCTTGTATTGAATTGATTGAAGGAGTAGAAGATGATAGAGGTACAGCAGCAGATTCTCCGCAGCAATTACAATTAATACCTGTGAAGGTATCAATTTCTTGTTCTTCTTTAATCTGTTTTTTTTCAATATTCCGTTTGCCTTTAATTTCCTCAGATATTCTATCGACGGGTTGTTTCATCTTGTCTGTCCAGCTTAGGTAGTTTTCACTTCATTATAGTTTACGCATTCATTCAATCCCTTTGCTACGTCAGATAAAATTGCGTCACTTACCTCCAGAAGTTTTGAAACCTTCTTGTCTATGATACTGTAAAATATATTTTTTCCCTGTCTTCTATTTTGAACCAAACCACAGTCTAAGAGACAAGACAAGTGATTTGATACATTGGATTGGCTATGACCACTTTCTATAACTATCTGACTGGTTGTCTTTTCTTCATCCCGAAGTGATTCCAGAATAGAAAGCCTTGTTGGATCACTTAATCCTCTAAAGAGCTTTGCCTTCAGGGTTAGTTTTCGTAGTTGTATTGACACATTATTAATCACTGATGTGTAAATATGTAGATGTGTTATATATACTCATCTCCCCCCTAGTCTTCTCCAGCTAGATCAACAACTTTGGATTGCTGAATACTACTAGTATATCCAGCCGCGCCACTAGGAGGCCCTGCTGTACGGCCATCTTTACTATCTAAAATTAATTCTTGTTCTATTGATGCAATATTGTAACCTGCAATTTCCAGAATATCCTTGACTGCTTTCCATAACATTACTTTGTATTTTTTGATACTGATTTCTTGTGGATTTAGAGAATATCCTTCTTTACTATCCAATTCGAAATATTCTATAATCTCCCCTTTCCTTGCACCGATTGCAAATCCTATCTAGAGTTTACGGCCATTTTCATTTTCATATTCTTCTAGATTTTTAGACAATCGCTTAGACAGTTTTAGTAATTCTGGATTTATGTTGCCAGTTTCTAAATCACAAACCGCCTGTTTCAGGTTAGGTATAGGATCGCTATTATGAATAACAACATCGTTTACCATCTGTCTAAATATAGTGTTAATCCATTTTGGTCTGTCATTTTTACTGCCTTCCATTCCAACAATGTCTGACTCTTTTCCTTGTATGCCGGTCCAACCAACATAGTGCTTTTTCTTATCAGAAATTATTGCAGTTTGATACGTTTTGGAATGTTCTACTTCAATACCTAATTGCTTGTTGCCACGTGAGCGTAAACCTCATATCTGATATGAGGCCGATAATATATGAACGGTTAAAGCATAAACATTACCAGTAGCACAAGCTTTCTCATTGAACTGGTTTTAAGCGGAAGAGGCTCTTAGTACTAAAAAAGAAGGGCACATTATTAAGCAATTCTTGATATAACAAAATATCGATTTGATTCATATCCCACTAGCTCAGATAATCACGAGTTGGAAAATTTGTCATTGTCCAAATGGGGCTTCTAGTTCTATTCCTGCTATAGAATCAGCTGCATTGGGATCTGCATCATCTTGAGGCTCTTCTGTTATAGTCAATACCGAATAGGTAAACTGATTGACCATATGTTGGATGACATCTATTGTTCTGAATTAGATTTTTCCTTTTCTATATAAAATATAAACTGCTGCCGCAGAGGCAGGTATTCCTATTATGACTACATAGATAATAGTTACGAGTGCTAGCGTACTTACCTTAAAGGGATTTGTCGGTAAATTCGCACTTGTCGGTTGTTGCGATGATATCCTCTCCACATCAGCTGCAAATAGCTTTGGATTTTCATACACTATAGTAGTAAATTCAGTAAATGAATCATTGTCATTTCCTACATTTTCGATTCTCACATCAATGGGGCCAGGCTCTAAAAATATGTAGTGTTGAATATCTGAGCCTACTTCAGATAAGCCAGACGTTCTTACGAGTTCTTTTTCATTTTGTAGAATTGTAAAATCATATGGCAGGAGATGATGTCTTTTATTTGTCAAAGGATCGGAAAAATCTAGTATGAAAGAAACCTCTTCGCCGGTTAAAAGGGCTCTTGGACTCCATGCCATATCAATATCATACTTATCTTCACCTGTAAGTGCATGGACCGGAAATACTGCCTGCTTCTGACCTTCTGCATCTACAGGATAGTCAGGTATATTTTCAATCTGTGCTTCGACTATCACTAAGCCTTCCATCCATGGATGGACTGTGCAAAAGTATGTGTATCTTCCTGATTTTTCAGTTCGATATGTCCAGTTTTCCCCTGGTCCGAATAATCTGCTATCAAATAGTCCATCTTCAGTACCTTTTCTATTGGTCAGCAGGCTCTCTATTCCAGCTCCAATCCCACTTGTAACGGTGTGTCCCTCAGTATTGTTATTTATCCATGTAATAGTGTCGTTTTCAGTTACTGTGATTTGGTTTGGAACATACCATTGTCTAGGACCGAGCTTCGTTATATCTACTTCTGGGTTTGCTGCTCCTCTAGGTATCGTAACTGTGAAAGACTCACTAACTGCATGGGCCTCCAAGAGAAAATCATAGTCAAAGTCAATCAGGATAACGGACTGTATCAAAATACTGACAGAGAATATCATAGAAAAAACGAAAATAATTAACATCGCATCATACTCACAATATTTTATTAGTACATCTCATAAATATCTTGGGTGTGATATAATAACTAAATTTATCGTTATGCTCATTAGGTATATCCCCTAGTGTACTACTACATCTTATCTTTACTATATACGGGATGTCTTCTGGTGATAATGTATTTAATGTCTTGAACCATCATCATGTCCACTATTACTAGTTTTTCTAACCTCCTTCAGAATTCTTTAACTATAGTTTAATTTTGCCATTTTATTAGATTATGAATGAGACAAACCTATGAAGTAACCGAATGCAGGTTTTACCTTCTTTTATTGAATATTGTGAAATCTTCTAGCTAGATAACACCAGGCTTATAGGAAAAAACAGTTAAAAAATAAACAGGTTTCTCTTTTTCTTTTGTTACCATTATTATTTTGTATAGTAGATGCATCAGCTGGGCAAATGAATGAGTGGGAGTAGGTACAAATTGATCTTAAAGTCGCAGAGATATCATCCACTATTACACCACTAACTTTAATACAATGAGATTTATCTAGGGTACTATGAGTTCAAAAACATTAGCAATAGTCACTGCTATGTTGTTAACAATGATGATTGCAATTAGCGGAGGGATATCCTCTTTTACAACGAATAATGCAACTGCTCAGATGACAGGTAATATGACCAGCGACATGATGCGCCAAGGTGGAATGATGGGTCAGGGAATGGGTATGATGGACGGAAGAATGATGGGCATGAGTCCTGGAATGATGATTGGGAATCAGAGTATGCCGATGCAAATGATGGAAGTAGGCCAGAATGTTACCGGATCAATTAATTTGTTTTCTACCATAAGCAATGCAATAGCGTCCCAAGTAAAGGTATCTCTTAGTCAGGCTGCATCAACAGCTGAAGGCGCTGTGGGCAATAATTCGCACGCCGTAGCTGCACACATTGGAAATGCAAATGGATATTTGACATATTGCATTTGGGTACTTGGACCAGATATGAGCAAGAATATGGTGATTGTGGATCCTGGAAGTGGTCAGGTTCTATCAAACAGGCAGGTATCATTACAGCATCCTATGATGACGGGTATGGGACCTGGAATGATGGGCTCTGGCATGATGGGCTCTGGCATGATGGGACCTGGCATGATGGGCTCTGGAATGATGGGACCTGGAATGATGGGACCTGGAATGATGGGACCTGGAATGATGGGACCTGGAATGATGGGCTCTGGAATGATGGGACCTGGCATGATGGGCTCTGGAATGATGGGACCTGGCATGATGGGCTCTGGAATGATGGGACCTGGCATGATGGGCTCTGGAATGATGGGACCTGGCATGATGGGCTCTGGAATGAT
>JAATVS010000648.1 GCA_014523695.1 Nitrososphaerales archaeon TH5895 | reverse complement strand
CTTATCGCATAGTTTCTGAGGGGCTTAGTCCTTCGTATTCTGAGCTATTAAGAGCAGGTTAATCAATATCATCACCATTATTAGATTCTTTAAGAAGTTGGCTAAAGTCTAATAGCCGTTGTTCCTTTAATCAATCTGAACCGGTCCTGACGAGATATTTGATTCATTATTCTACATTCTTTGTCGTTCATCTATTGCATATGCTAAAGTTAGGTGAAGTGAATATAAATGAAGAGCGTCTATAATGTATTGCACTGCATTCTGACTTGAAGCGATGTCTATACTAAATTTAATATGGACAGGGGTTACATTAATTTCTAAGCTGTTCATGCGTCATGGGAGATTACCGAGAATTAAATCTCTCTGAACATTAGATTTGCTCCTCTCTTCATTTCTTTGATCCAAGTATGCGCATTGTGATCGAAGCGGCTATGATGGAAATAGCAGATATTACAATAGCAATAACCCACTCTATCAGATTTAATGGATGCAATTCTAATATATCACTCAATGGCATTGTATACATGGTTATTACTAGCAGTCCTAATGATAATACAATAGCTCCAATGAGGGGTTTATTGATGGCATTTGATTTGCCAAAAATCCTCTTTAGTGTAGAAGAATAATTTAGCACATGCCAAGTCTGTGCGAGACTCAAAGTGGAAAAGGCCAGAGTCTGAGCTGCTGAATGTAGCTCTTCAGTAGATAACGCCCATATACTATTATATTTTCGCCGAATACTGCTATTGCTGCAGATGTCATAAATAAGGATTGTACACATATATCAAACCATTCCTTTCTAGATATCATTGGTTTATCCTTTGCAGGTGGCCGAACAAGTTTATTTTGCCCATTACCTTTCTCCGCTGCTATCGCCAATGCTGGGAATGTATTTATGGTTAGATTCATCCACAATAGCTGTAGAGGAAGCAGTGGAAACGGCAGTGCCATTACAATGGCCACTAGCATAGTCATTACCTCACTTATATTGCAGGAAAAAAGATATTGCACAAACTTCTTAATGTTGGTAAAGATCAACCTTCCAAGCTCGATTGCATGGGTTATTGTGGCAAAATTATCGTCAAGGAGTATCAGTTCCGAAGACTCTTTTGCTACATCAGTTCCTTTCTTTCCCATGGCGATCCCAATATCAGCTTGTTTGAGAGCTGGTTCATCATTGACACCATCCCCTGTCATTGCTACTATTTCTCCCCTCCTTTGCAGAGCTTCAACTATCTTCAACTTATGTTCTGGAGTCGCCCTTGCAAAAACAGAAATCGTTCCTATACTCTCAGCAAGCATCCCAACAGACATTTTCTCCAACTCAGCCCCGGTGATTACCAAATTGTCCTTATCTGTACTACTACTGCATTTGCCACCACTTATCTCCAATTCGCTTGCCACAGCCCTTGCGGTAACAGGATGATCTCCTGTTATCAGAATCACCCTGATCTTTGCTTCTCTTATAAACTCTATGGCATTCTTAACTTCAGGCGGATCATATATTCCAACAATTCCTAACAGGATCCAATCCCTAGCTATCGAATCATGATAGTTATCCTGATTGTATTTTACTCCATTAAGCTCCCTATACGCGACAACAAGTAACCTGTAGCTCTTAGCTGTCATTTCATTGACACGTTTATGAATATTTCTTAACCTATTGACATCAAGATCTACTAAGTCTCTATTCTCTCTTACTTTACTACATATGGATGGAATAGATTCTGGAGCACCTTTAATAAAAGCAAATATCTTACCATCCTTGTCTCTATGTATAGTTGTCATTTTTCTCGTTTTTGAATCAAAAGGATCTTCCCATATTCGTTCAAAGTCTTTCTCAACCAACCTCTTTTCAATCCGGCCCTTGGCCGCAACCACAACCAATGCTACCTCAGTAGTATCACCTTGTGTATTCCACTCTTTTCCATCAAATGATAATTCAGAATTATTACACAATATAACGGCTTTGAGTAACATCACAAGATCGCTGTCTTGCTCAGTCTTCAAGTTCACTTCTTTACCATCTCTTAGTAATTTGCCCCCTGTTGGATTGAACCCTGCACCTGTCACCGAAATTATACTTTTGCTGGTACCTACTACAATCTCCCTTACTGTGGGTTCATTCTTGGTCAATGTTCCAGTCTTGTCAGTACATATTACCGTAACCGATCCTAGCGTTTCAGCGCTTGCTAACCTCCTTATCAGTGCATGTTTCTTTGCCATTCTCTTAACTCCTATTGCAAGAGTTATAGTCGCGGCTGCTGGTAACCCTTCCGGTACTGCAGCAATAGCCAGTACAATACCACTAAGAATTATGTTTCCGATGTTAAATCCTTGAAGGTAGCCTAATGCGATGTACAGAACAGTTATGGCAAAAACAACTACGACAAGTAATTTGCCGAGGTTTTCTATTTTGTATTCAAGAGGTGTTTTTCCACTACTTACGCCTTGTAAAAGCTCACCTACCTTTCCGATCTCTGTTTGCTTACCTATAGCAGTAACTAATCCCTTAGCACGGCCTTCAAGTAGTAGAGTACCCATATAAGACATATTTGTCCTATCCGCTAGTCCTAATGATTGTTCTAATACAATATCATCATCCTTCCTTACTCCATGAGGTTCGCCGGTCAGAGGAGATTCGTCTATAACCAAATCAAAGGTTTCTAAGAGTCTACAATCCGCCGGCACCTTATCTCCAGATTCAAATTCCACTATATCTCCAGGCACTATGTCATGTGCTTTGATCTCGGTTTCTCGATTATCTCTCAAAACCTTTGCCTTAGGTGATCTCAGATTAACAAGTGAGCCTATGGCTTGTTCAGCACTCCTTTCCATAAAGAATCCAAAACCAACCGTCATAAAAACAACAGCCAGAATCGACCCCTTCCTAAGAAGTAAGATAATATAGAAGCTGTAACAAGCAGGACAATTGGTAAATTCTTAAACTGAAGGAGAAGAATTTGTACTGTAGACCGTTGCTCGATATTAGGTATTATGTTATGTCCATATTTTTGACGTCTTGTCCTCACTTGATGAGAATCAAGTCCTCTCTTCACGTCAGTTTCAAATTTTGCAATAACGTCAACAGCTTGTAGAGAGTGCCAGTGAAGCTCTTTTGGATCATTTCCCAACATATTCTTTAGCGAAGACAGTTAATCCTGGTTGAGTTGGGAGATTGATATTATTATCACTGCAGTAGCCACTATCAACAGCTTCAGACACATTGTCAGCGCCATATTTTTGCAGGATTGGCTTCCGGACAGAAATTCTGGCTATTTTAGAAACATCTCTATATGACTTGCTTTCTTTGTGAAGCTCTACCACGATCTTCTCTCGATCTTGTCTAATCAACAATACCTTGTACTATCATGCTTTCACATATACAACCTACGTTTGTCTAACTTCCTGGCAGTGTTTTCATATGTTTTCATATGTTTTCGCCTGTTTCTGTATGTTTTCCTTCAACTTGATAATTTCAACGTATTACTGGTCGCAATTCATATTTCACCTCTTTAAACTTCTGTTTAACCATTGGCGGAGGGTTGTAACAAAAGCTGCAGAGAGAATGAGCCTTGAAGGTAACATTTCAGACCAGGGTGGTGTTGTTTGGCACACTCAGGGTTCTGGCAACAGCTTGTCAATGTTATGGTTGGCAACACAGCTCATGTACAAAGTCGGAAATCCGTCAATTGTTAAAATAGAATCAATGAGCTGAGCAACGAGATAATAGAACTGGCTATCGAAAACATCACTGTACCTGACGGCGAATTTTCAGTCGAATATATCTTTCCTGACGACGGTACTCACCAGATCTTGGCAAGAATAAACAAGGGAATATCCGCCTGAGTCTTGGCATCTTTCAATGTTTTTGTTCCCCATCAAGCGCCGCCCAGCATTCTAAGCCCGTTTCCTACTTCTCCGGGAAGTGAATCAGGTGATGACACTAGTTTACTTGAGCAAGATTTTAGTAATAATCTTGCCCGTAGCGGGAGTGCTTGGCTCGATAATCATGATCAAAATGGGAAAGCAAAATCCCGCGATACCCATTAAGTGATCCAAACAGATATTGCTGTAGGTAAGGTCTCTTCAAATATGGGATCAACAGCAAATCTGAGTCCGATTTTTATGCTAAAAATGGTTCACACACCAATTCTATTAGATGACTACATTACGTTAAATCTATGCTGAAGTATTGTTTGATGGCTCCTTCACATGTCAGAATATCAAGAAGATCAATAGTAGCTGCATAGCAGTACAGTGCAGACGGCAGACCTAAGTAAGACGATGCAGTATATACTACTAAGGAGGGATAGTGAGAAAAAGAAAATGGCAATGTTAGTACAAGAAATAATTAGAAGACAAAACAAATTCTGGAACAAAGTAATCGAATACACGACTTTCACTATGGCCGCCGCAATGGTCGCGTTCACGGCATGGCAGCTCTGGATGCAGGATTTCGTAACTCAAGAGAAATAAGCAGATGAAGCATGAACTAAGCACTATTGCCTTAACAACACAAGCACTCACTTCAATATTCATTCCGTTAGAAAATTCTCAGTACAAATGACAGATACTTCAATATCTTATGCATTCGCGTAGTGCGAGCTGAAATAAAATCCAAGGTAATAATAAATAGAAAAAAATAATTATGATATTCTTAAATTCTCGACCTTTTTCTTAAGGTTATTGGTCCAAAAATATTATTTCTAGAAGTTCACAAAACTGTTGATGGAATTATGGAAAATGATTGTAATGGTTTCTTTCCTTTGGAGAATAACTTGTATGCCTTAGTTAAGTTAGGTAAACAGTTATCTTATTCATTACCAAAATAGATATCTGTTTCTCGGATATTCGACAGATAAATGTCAGCTCCATATTTCTGCAGAATTGGCTTGATACCTCGAATAGAGATTCTGGCGATTTTGGATATTTCTCGATACGATTTACCTTCATTGTAAAGTTGTACAATAGCCTTTTCCCGGTTTTGTCTATTCGACAATGACGTAACCTATGATGTCTTCACATATACAACCTACGCTTCGGTGAACCAATTTTCCAAATCTCATCTGCTAGTATTTTCACATGTTTTGTTATAAACTAGATTATCAGCCTGAAAAAATTAAATTAACTGCGCTAAGCTTCATCTTCAATTCAATTCAAAATCCAGATAAAATAATCCTGCCAATAGTTGTACCAGATTCGAGCTTCCTGTATGCCTTACACAGATTCTGCATTTATTGGTAAAGTGCTTTTTATTTTGTTACAATCAATAAGGTCGGCTCGCAAGCTGATTTCTGCAACTTCTCAACCTGCTCTTAGGAGTAAAAGAGCCGATCTTATGCATATCTAGGAAGCTAGCCAGAGTCATTGGGGAATTCGCCGGTTCTTACAGATTTCAAAACCTTCCGCATTATGAAATCACTAAGGGAGGAGACGCTTAAGATTGAATCAATAATCGATTTTGTTAATGATGGGGGTGACAGCAAAATCATCTTGCTGTCAAGGAACCTATCTATTTCGTTCTCAGACATCGAATAGGGGATACCCATACCTACAACAATCTTCATTATGCATCACAATGTAGATTATATTATACAGATCAACTGGCATGGCATTAGTTTATTTTTTGGCTGCCGTCACGTCTCTGTGAGATAGAGAAATTTGTTATTGGTGTGAAATTGGAATTCACTGAATGACAGGCAATAGTAATGAAACAACCACATAACATATAATGATGTATAGCTAGAACATTCTGATTAGTATTAGCTGTGGACACATCAGAAGATACAATGGGGTTTGATAATATTATTGCTCTAATAAAATCTCAAGCCAGTCCTAAAGCGGTTGCAGGTATGATGAAATTTGGTATAAACACAACAAATACCTATGGAGTCTCTATCCCTGCTCTAAGGGCCATTGCTAAGAAGTTCAGGAAAAGAAACCATGTTATCGCCCAGGAACTTTGGTCATCTGGCATTCATGAGGCAAGGCTACTAGCTTCTATGATAGATGATCCTAACTTGGTAACGGAAAAACAGATGGAAAAATGGGTGAATGATTTTAATTCATGGGATATCTGTGATCAATGCTGTAGTAACCTTTTTGATAAAACTAAATATGCGTACAAGAAGGCGATTCAGTGGAGTACCAGGAATGAAGAATACGTAAAAAGAGCAGGCTTTGTTCTCATGGCGGTATTGGCAGTTCATGATAAAAAGGCTGAGAACAAAATATTCTTAGAATTCTTAGATGTAATAAAAGAGCATTGCACTGATGAAAGAATCTTTGTTAAGAAGGCTGTAAATTGGGCATTAAGACAAATAGGAAAGCGAAGTCAGGATCTAAACAAACAAGCGATTAAAACTTCAAGAGATATTCAGAAGATTCACTCGGCGAGCGCTAAATGGATAGCATCTGACGCTATTAGAGAGCTAACAAGGACCTCGATCCAGAGAAGATTGCAAAGTAGGGGATGAAGGAATATATATATCCTCTCAGGGTTGGCGAAGACGCCCCTTCCTACTGATATCGTAGTATGAAAATGGTACGAATTCGGTTAAAACAAGTAATCCCTGATTTACAAGCATCCTCAGGTACTTGATGGTTTGAGGACAACCCACGTTAGCATAGTCTTCAGGTTCAGCTTCAGGTTCAGTCCCAAGTTCATCTACTGGTTCGTCGATTAGAGTGCTTTCACCCACTGTAATAACTCCGGATGCACGGTATTTACGATTTGAGTAAAATTAGTCTAAACAACACTAGGACTGTCTCATAGACCCAATAAGATGACAGTGATAAAAACTTATTAGTTAAAATGCTCATTGGATAATCTACGAATACCTACAATGGCAACTGATACGGGGTTAATCTGGGTTCAGAAGGGGTACACTATTTTTATTATAGTTCCCTCCAGTTCGGTACCGCGATTTGAATTTGATATAGTTGTTGATAAAGGCGGGATTACCAAATCAATGATGTAAAAAACTAATCATCAATATGCAAGAATCTGGAAATACTTTTGAATTTAAGACAAAGAAAAATTCTGATCTTCCTTTGTACGTTATTCCAGTACGAGATATTGAAACACCTACAGTAATTGAAACACAAACAAAGCAAATGATCATAGGCAAAAGGAATAATTTGCTACTTGACTCAGTAATCTGTTTCCTTGTTCCGCACTCCGATAAGAGTTCTGATAGTAATTTTTATGGGGTAATCTTTCCAACAATGGAATTAGGAGTTACATCAACATCTGCTCTTACAGTGGCAAGACGTTCAAATAAACGACTGAAAAGCTCCTCTGTAATTAAAGACCAGTTTTCACTTAGGTCATGCTGTATAACAAAGACGTGCGTGTGGAAATAATTTATCCGATTGTCTCGATGCTTTCACGCCTACGGTATACTGATATTCCATCTTACATTCTAGTCTGCCGTCAATTCTGGCAATGTCACATATCCAGACGTACTATGCTATGAGATGTAAGATAATCTACTACTATGTCGCCAGTAGTATTGGCAATAGTTCGGTTGCTTCAGGTATAGTTATCGTTTTTTAATATCTGGTTTCCAAATATTTAATGTATTCTCTAGGAACTTCTGAAAAGGTTGCTGTGTGTATTAAGCAGAATGGGGTATGTATAGTGGAGGCAGTAGATAATGTCCCCAAAACAAATTCAAGATTGTCCATATGAAGAAAGCCAAAGGATAACCATCGTGTACAAGTACGAGCAACCGGCTATTGAAAGCCATAGTCCAGCGGAACTGCTACCGAGAATAGCTACTGAGCCAACCCAATGAGCTAAAGAGTCTATACTTAGCTTAAAGTTTTTAAGACCTGACTATTAGATGGTTGTACTGCTACAACTCCTGAGCTACTGAGAAATGAGTATGCCGTGAGGGTTTGAATGTATATATTCCGGGACTTGAGTATAAGATTACCGCATAAGGATGTATGACATCTGATGAAATGCCAGATTCAAATTCAAATAACGAATCTAGCAACGGCATACTGTAACATGGAGCTAATGCATAGTCCTTGGAAATACAATGTCATTTTCAGAAATTTCCATAGTTAAATATGTCAGCATTTCATGAAGTTGCGTTTGTCAAACGCAAATTTATTGACTTGTTAACGTTATCTGCTACAGACCTGTTTCTCTATCTTAGGTAATTTAGATTATTATTATTTCCACAGTTTACTAGAATCAATATCGCATTGGTTAGAAAACTGGTTAGTGCACGATTTGAACCAGCGAATCCCGGATGTAGCCGGAATATTTGTACCTCAGAAACATTATTGGTTCATGGTTCTGAGCAGGACAATGAAAATTGTATCATCTATAAGAACGAAGTAGCAACTAACAATATAGTCATTAAATTATTCAAGCGTCATCTAGCTAATGAGGAAGTAATTAATAAGAAAATATAGTCGATAAATTGTGTGTATATCAAAATGTTAGAATAATAAGTTTCCTAAACTTTATGACTAAGAACCGTCTTGTGTGAGTTTCTTTATTATTTCAGATG
>JAATVS010000647.1 GCA_014523695.1 Nitrososphaerales archaeon TH5895 | reverse complement strand
GTGCAATAAGCTGGACTATTGTCTAAGCAAAATGTCCGAGACGAAATCGCGAGAAGGGTTTGCTAGAATTTCCCTTTGTTCAGGCCTTTGTTCGGTGGTTTATGGACTTTAACAGAAAAAAACCGTTCCCGTTGAACCATTAATACTAAACTAGAGTATCATGTCATTAGTTAAAGAAAGAGTACAGTTCTGTACAACCACTAAGAATATTGGATTTACTACTATTGAATTTCTGACCTTAACCATACTCTGCAGCGGACGTGCAGTTGTGTGCGTTCTGGCTGTTATACGAATAAACTACTTATTATTGAATGATAATCCAGCCACAAATCAATAAGATATCGAATATTTAACCGGCCTGATATGTTCTAGACTATCTTACTACTATGATACTATATACCTGTGATGGAAAAGGCATGAAGGTCTGAGGTAACAAGTCGCCTGGTATTGACATAAGGTCGTACATAGCGCTGGCGACCGGCAGCTGCTGGGTTTGAGCAGTACAATAGTATCCGCACGAAAAAGAGATATGGAAACCAGCATCAAAAAAATATTGCAAAGTAATAGCAACTCGTTATCGCTAATGTCATACATGACGTATTCGGTGAAGCCTAGTTCAGCTTGGGAAGTCACGGTTGTACGTACTATCATAACGTGAAGCTAACCTCTAATTTCTTAACATACTCTTGTGCGGTAGAAGTTTCATAGTATACATTATTATATAACAATACACTAAGATATTAACATATAAGTCTCATATAGCACTTTTACCGCTAACTTTGGTATCAAAGAGTTCTACACAAGAACTCTATTAAAAGTATATATAATAATGTTCAAGAGGAGTACAATTGAGTTATGAACAATAAAAATTGTAGCACAACAGCCTTAGCGGTAGCAGCAATCTTGGTCATAGGGACCTTAGTTGCAATCGTACCCATAGGCGATGCAGATGCAGCAAGAGGAGACTCTTGGAAGAAATTCTACGACAAGTACAAAGAACAAAAGAAATCAAGTGTGAAGAAAGTTTCAGTAGTGAAAGATAACACAGTAATTGGAGGAGACGGCGCTCCAGGCGGGCCAGGCGGCGACAGTGGTCCTGCTAATGGTGGAAGTGGCGCACCAGGCGGCAACGGAGCCCCTGGAGGAGCAGGCGGTAGCAGCGGCCCAGCAACAGGCGGAGCAGGTGGAGGAAACAACAACTGTAACCAGGCAGCTTTAGGCGCTCCTAACTGTAATTCCGTAGGTGGAGATGGCGGTAGCAGCGGCCCAGCAACAGGCGGCAACAGCGGCCCAGCAACAGGTGGAGCAGGCGCACCTTCAGGTCCAGCAACAGGCGGAGCAGGCGCACCTTCAGGTCCAGCAACTAGCGGCCCAGCAACAGGTGGAACAACTACAGGAGGATCTGGAACAAGTGGACCAACAACAGGTGGAGCGGGAACCGGAGCAACAGGAACTGGTGGAGCAGGAACAGGTGCGCCTAGTGGTCCAGCAACAGGTGGAGAAGGCCTAGACTGTGCTGAGAACGGCGATGTAGGCAATCAGTGTACTGCAGATGGCGGAGTAGGCGGAGCAGGCACGGGATCAGCTGATACCAACACTGGCGGAGTTGGCGGAGTAGGTGGCCCGGCTGCTGGTTGTAATAATCAGCTCGGCTCAATAGGTGGCACTTGTGGAGGAACAGGCGGCACAGGCGGAGCAGGTGAAGCAAACCTCTTAGAGATACCCATTGGTGTCGGCGGTGAAGGCGGCGAAGGAGGAATCGTTGTACCAGTCGGTGTAGGCGGAGATGCAACAACAGGTGATGGTGGAGCAGGAACTGGTGGAGCAGGAACTGGTGGAGCAGGAACTGGTGGAGACGCAACTGGTGGAGACGCAACTGGTGGAGACGCAACTGGTGGAGACGTAACATCTGGTAACGCAGAAACTGGTGACGGCGGAGACGGCGGTGACGCAGAAACTGGTGACGGCGGAGACGGCGGTGACGCAGAAACTGGTGACGGCGGTGACGCAGAAACAGGTGACGGCGGAGACGGTGGAGACTCAGGTGATATAGAAGTCGGTAATGGCAATGACGGCGGAGACGCAGAATCAGGTGATGCTGGAGACGGCGGAGACGGCGGTAGCGGCGGAGACGGCGGTAGCGGCGGAGACGGCGGAACGAGTGAAGCTGGTAACGGCGGAGACGGCGGTAGCGGCGGAGACGCAGAACTAGAAGCCTAAGTAGCATCAATAAGGTAACTGGAAAAAATGAGGAAGGCTAAAAACCTCCTCCTCCTTCATTTTATTTTTTCTTTTGAAAATTTAATAATTTTAATAAATTCTGTGAATTAACCTGCCTTCCTTATTTGAATTAGGCCGTGAGCATGCTGTAAACCTCTGATTGTTGATTATTCTTCGTACGTTCACTCACAATGCAAAGTGGGATCGTCCATCATAACAGTTATTGTCTTGAGATAGAATCACGATTCGCAAATGACTTGATGATACGCAGTTTTTTCTTTCTAATCTTGTAGACGGCAAAATTCATTGAACTGCGAAATTCTTATAGTCTCTTTTGTAGTAATCAACATCCCAAGGTTGCTATCAAGGAACATTACTTCGTCAGTCTACAATTTACGTCAAGAATGCTTAAATGTTCATATTATCCCTTCTCTTGTAATGTTGAAAAATACATTTCTAGTAGTTCTGACTAGAGATTTTATAAGTCTGGCTCTAGCAACCGGAACTGTCATCAGTACTATTGCCCCTCTAATTCTGGCTTCATATCCCTCATTCTATGAGCTAATTTATGCGCAAGACGAAAACCTTCTAACTGGAATTGCAACGTCTAATGTTACATCTCAGGATCAGCAAGATCCTCCATTGGGATCTGATTTTGCATGGAAAGGAATCGTCTCTTCAGACGCAGGTATACTCCCTGGACGTGAAGACACGCAGTCAGCAATAGTACTTCCTCCTAGAGAAGATGGAACCATGTATACTGGAACACTAACATTTCTGGCAAGTAGACCTGTAGATGTTTTTTCCTGGAATGTTCTTGAGCCGTTGAATGTTACAGTGTCAGAAGATTTTGGGAATCGAGAAGGTGTCCTTTCAGTTGAAGGATTGGATATAGGGTTAAACGAACTTGAAACCTCATCCGCGTCGGGTAGCGTCATCTTTAGTGGAAATGCATTAGAGTTTGCATCAGACGAGCCGTTCGTCGTAACCTATGGCCTAAAGGCAAGGGCTGACGATACTGTCCAGCTGAATGATGTTCGCAATCTCATTGAAACTGCTGGTGAAAACGAAGAAGAGGAAGACTAGCAGGTTAAAACCATCCTCAAACTCTCTACATCTTTGGCGTCATCTCCTTTCTTGACCAATTTTTTATAGTTATTCCAATTTATAGGAATAGATAAACAACGCATGGTAAATGCAATCAGAGCATTGTGGCATTTTCGACTATTGCGTATTGGCAATTTGAAAAAGATTAATAAGTTTCTTTCTAAGTAGCCTGGGTTGTCCTAGGTCATGGTCGTCCTCAATGAATTATTGAGACAATAAAATATACTATAGAAGGTACTGTACAATGCATCTATCATAATATCATATATCATACAAGTACTATAGAAGGCATTGTACAGTACTATAGAAGGTACTGTACAATGCATCTATCATAATATCATACACGTATGTTACAACATACGTTATATGACTTCAACTTATCACTATATTCCGAGTAATTTGGGGGTAGAAATTAATTTGTTTTGTGTTCATGCTTGAAGAACACTTTGTTACAGGTAACAAATATGCATTCTACTAATAAAAGGAACATATAAATCGGAAAGCAGTAATGCAGGTATTTGACGTACTAAGATGTATATAAAATAAGATAAATCTATTAGTCTTTTTGTATCAATGATTGGTCGTATAACGCTTTAGTATTCCGATTTAGTAGCGGGCCGTAGGACATTACAAATTTTAGAAGAATAGAACACGTTAGCTAGAATCATTCCAATATATACTACAGTATCCATGAATACACAGTTCCTACGCTCAGGTAGTCTGATAGTTTAGTACCACGCTGACATATGCCGATATTAAATTTGTTTTCCTACAACCCGTGGTAGATGCGTAGATCTCAATTTTTCTCGGCCGTACAAGTTCTCCTGATTTCTATACCTAACATATCTAGCTATAAATTAAATATGGTAATAAGTAGTGTCTTTTATTTAGAGTATTTTTTAGTATAACAAATCTAGAACAAACAATAACATTATTTAATTGCAAAAAAGATATACGGTTGATTTACATATTATCAAGTAATCTAACTAGAATAGAGTATTATTCTATGTAAATGGTCAATGTAATTATTACTTAAAATGTTTATCTACAAATGGTATACTACAATGAAATTACACAATGAACAGTAAAAATTCTAGTGCAATTGCTCTAGTAGTAGCAGCTATACTGGTTTCGGGAACCATGTTAGCAGCTATTCCGAAGAGTGTGATGGCAGCCCCAGATTTCTGGGAGAAATATAAGATATTGATTAAAGGAGGAGACGGAGGAGCAGGCGGCGACAGCGGTGACGGCGGTGTTGCGTTTGGCGGTGACAGTGGAGATGGGGGAGATGGTGCAGCAGGTGGAGCCGGAGGCGCAGGTGGTCAAGGACTTGACTGTGCTGATTCAGGCGATCCAGGTGAGCAATGTGATGCATCAGGCGGAGATGCACTTAGCGGTGACGCCAATGGTGGCCAGGGCCTCAACTGTGGTGCAACGGATGCGTGTGAGGCAAATGGTGCTGCAGGTGGTTCAACAACGGCTAATCAAAATGGTGGTCAGACCAACACTGGTGGCCAAGGTCTAAACTGTGGAGCAACGGGAGCATGTGATGCATCAGGAAGCGGAATCGCTGGCAATGGCGCCCCATCAGGTACAGCAAATGGCGGAGCTGCTGCCCCATCAGGTACAGCAAATGGCGGAGCTGGTGCGGCTTCAGGTCCTGCAACTAGCGGACAGGCTAATGGCGGAGCAGGCGCACCAAGTGGTGACGCTGTCGGAGCAGATTGTGCAGCCCCGGGTGGAGACCAAGAAGCATGTAGTGCAGAGAATGAAGGCGATGCAAACGGTGGACAAGGCAATGGCGCACCAGGAACAGGCGCTGCATCAGGTGGAGCTACAGGTGGTCAAGGTAATGGTGCTCCAAGCGGAATAGCAACCGGCGGACAAGGCAATGGCGCACCAGGAACTGGCGGTGAAGGAGAAGGAGCAGACTGTGGTGAAATTGCAAGCTGTGCAGGTCTTGGCGTTGGCGTAGGTCTTGGTGAAGAAAGTGGCGATGCTAACGCAGGAGCAGGAGGCCAAGGACAAGGCAATGCTGGTGACGGACAAGGTGGAAACACAGGCGGATCCGGCGGCCAAGGCAATGATTGTTCGGGTGGCGGCGTAGGAAATGCAGGCAGCTGCAGTGGCGGCTCAGGTGCAACTGGTACAGGAACTTCAACTGGACAGGGCGGTAATACTGGTGGTACAGGTGCAACTGGAACCGGTAACGCTGGTGATGGACAGGGCGGTAATACTGGAGGAGCCGGTGGATCAGGCGATATTAATTGCAACTCCGCCACGCTAGCACCTGCTACGTGTACAGCCAACGTTGGTGGAGGCGGAGCAGGTGGAGCTGGCGGAAGTACAACTGGCGGAGACGCGAACGGCAATATCGGCGGAGCTGGTGGAGCTGGCGGAAATACAGGTGGAAACCAAGCAAATGACAATGACGGCGGAGCTGGTGGAGCTGGCGGAGGTAACGGCAATGCAGGAGGAGCTGGCGGAGCTGGTGGAAGTACAACTGGTGGAAGTGCAAATGACAATGACGGCGGAGCTGGCGGAGGCGCTACAACAGGAGCTGGCGGAGCTGGAACAGGAACCGGAACAGGAGACGGCGGCGGTAACGGAAACACTGGCGTAGGCGGAGCAGGCACAGGTGGATCTGGTACCGGCGGCGCAGCAACAACTGGTAACGGCGGATCTGGTACCGGTGGCGCAGCAACAACAGGTAACGGCGGATCTGGTACAGGCGGATCAGGCAGTGGTGGAGCTGGCGGCGAGGCTGGCGCTGAGAACAGTGTTGAAGGCAGTGCAGAGACAGGCGATGGCGGAGACGGTGGAGAAGCAGACACCGGTGACGCAGAAACAGGCAACGGCGGCAACGGCGGAGCTGCAACAACAGGCAACGGCGGCAACGGCGGAAGCACAGACAATGACGGTGGTGTAATTGCAGGAGAAGGCGGAGATGCAGAAGGCGGAGATCAGTCAGCCACATCTGGAAATGGCGGTAATGGCGGCAACGGCGGTGTAATAGCAGGCCAAGGCGGAAATGCTGAAACAGGAGATGCAGAAGGCGGCAACGGCGGAGAAATAACAGGAGTCGGTGGCGATGGCGGAGCTGGCGGCGGTGGCGGTAACGGCGGAAACACTGGAAACGGCGGCAACGGTGGCCAAGCTAACAGTGGCAATGCCGGAGACGGCGGCGACGGTGGAGATGCGAAGAAGAGCGGTGATGATAAGAAGAAAGATGACAAGAAAGACGACAAGAAACATGACAGGAAAGACAAAAAGAAGAAGAGCAGCGACAGCGGTGGCTCACGCAACAGCATAAGACAGAATACCCGAGCAGGGTAGATTTCAGAGGTCAATGGAATACAAAGACTGACTAAGCAAAGGAACAATAGGTAAGCAATTACCTTTTCTTTTTTGTTTTTTTCTGCAAGCTGATTGTTAAAGATTTCTTCAAGTGCACGAATCTGTAGCTCCCGGCACCGATAACAAAAAAAAGGTTGATGTTGTCCAGTACTTATTGCGTTACTATCCGTCTATTATTGGAAAATTCAAATATTGGTTTATCATAAGCATGCCTTTAATCATCTTTATTGGTGCAATTTATCCAACAATTCTTTCGCTCTCGACCGGTAGTTTTATTTTCTACGACCAAGATTTGATAGTCTATGGAGCACTGTTTAGGTTTGCTTGAAGGATAGGAGGTATCTTCGTTTTTTCATTTGCCTTATTGTCCATCTCAAATAGTATGAAAAAAGTCAAAAAGACAACAGGCGCTAAAACCAGTGCTTCAATGAATTTGAAGCACCCAATTTAGTTAAGTATACTGAACCTCCTACATCACTTCAGACTAGTCCTATAAAGTGTCGTAATCAGAGTCGACAAGATAAATGATTACCCGAATCTGACTAATCAGCTCATACTACGAAGATATCGATTTTACTTTCAGAATGGTTAAATTGACCAGTTCTTAATTAG
>JAATVS010000646.1 GCA_014523695.1 Nitrososphaerales archaeon TH5895 | reverse complement strand
TTGAAAGCAACCACTCTCACAAAGGGGGCCTCTCCTTCTTTCCAAGGATTCTTTCTTACCCATTCGAATTTTTTATCAAAGATTTTATACAGTCTTATGAATTCCTTTCCTCTTTCAATGATAACCGCCTTGCCTTGTATTATTATAGCTTTGTTCTCTCCAGAGGGATCATAGACATCAACAACTATCGAAACATTCCTGTTCACTTGCAGATTCCTATATTTTCTTGTTCCATAATCTGTTACAAAGATAATATATCCTTTCTCATAGATATATGCGACTGGTACAACATGTGGTACGTCATCATGAGATGTGGCTATCCTGCATGCTTCGTTTTCCAACAGAAATTTGCGCTCTTTTTGGTTGACTCTCACTTTGTTGCTGGTATTAATATTATCGCTCTTCAAATTACCAAATAACTAATACCCAATCTTGCTATAAACTTACCACAAATGGTTCTAGTGTTCAGTTCTATATCTCTAATTTCATTTCGTTGATTTTAGAATTATTAGATGGTGTTTGGAGGGTTAAAAGGGGTTCGAAAGCACCATGTTGTGAAAAGAATATCCTGGGACGGGTCGGAGCTGATTCATCAATCTATTGTAAACACAATTTCTTATTTTGAAATACAATGTAATATTCTATAGCTTTAGAAAAATTGGACATGAAACTACTTTTCTTGAATATATGTGGGGAAAATACTTATGTGTTATATCAATTAGAGTAAATCGGTGAAATTATATTTCAAATAATAATAGTAATGATGACAACTATGAAGGGAAGCGCCCTGTCCCGAACGATATAATTGAATCCACTGATGCCTCCGGAAAGGACCCCAAGGGGGCATCCCAAAGATGAAGATTTTTGGAAGATAAAATTTTGCTTCCTTACTGCAACATTCAAATACACTTGTTAATCTTGTTCAAATGTTTAAGCAAATGATGGCCCACTCCTTGAGCAAGATCGAGAAGAAATCTCTTTCTAAATGGGGAAGAATATGGAAATAGAACAGGATGTTGATTCAAATTCTTCACATCAAAAGGCTGTGTTATCTTCAACAGTGGTAATTGCCGGCCCATCATCTCTAGATTTGGCCACAAATATCTCTATAGCAATGGGTGTGAGTTTGATTTGTCCTGAATTACGGGTATTTTCTGACGGCGAAAGCAAGATTCGAATTAAGGAGGAATTAAAAAATAAACCATGCGTAATAGTCCAGTCTGCATACCCTCCACAAGTCGACAGGCACATACTACAAACTCTGATGCTACTTAAGAAATGTGTTGATGATTCTGCAAAGAATATCGTTATCGTTGTGCCGTACATGGCTTATGCGCGGCAGGATAATGCATTTCTTGAAGGAGAGGTAGTGACTACCGAATTGATAGCAAATATGTATGAGATCTTTGGAGCTCACAATATGGTAACGGTAGACATACATAGTTTACGCGCACTATCTTACTTCGAAGAAAGGATGCATTCGATAAATGTATCTGCAGTACCGCTATTGGCAGAATACGCAAAGTCCAAATTTGGAATAAAAATGAATAACTCGGTCACTATATCCCCTGATGAGGGAGGGTTTAACAGAGCACAGTCGTTTGCCCGTCATCTAGATAATAATGTTATTTGCATGAAGAAAACAAGAAATCGGAGCACGGGTGAGGTGAATGTTGATTACTCATCGTCTCTACATAAAGACCGAATTCGAGGGCAGGATATTGTAATAATTGATGACATTGTCAGTACTGGAAACACTATAATCAAGACCGCGGAGATTTTGAAATCAGATGGTTGTAAAGGTGTCATAGTTATGTGCTCTCATGCGTTAATGACTGAAGAGTCAGCTAAACAAATTAAAGCCGCTGGAGTGGATAAAATAGTTACAACAAATTCTGTTCCTAAATCAACAGCTATAGGTGCGTTCGTTGAGACAATAGATCTTAGTCCCTTAATAGCTCCTGCAATATCAAAGATAATTGCTTGGTAGTACAGGGATAGACCCGGTCCGGCTTATCTGGTCTATCTTGGCATAAAATCAGAAGTCAGAAGGATGTTCGGGCCGACTTTGTGATTAGTGCTGCACGTTCAATAAGATATTTAAGAAATTCAATATCATCTGTCAAATATTTTGTACTTGCTTCTAAACCTAGTTTGGTTGCTATCGTATTCCGTGTTGACGCATTACCGATGAGATCGGTACTATTAGCTTCTGGTAACGATTGCAATGCATAAGAGCGGGCCTTGAGCAAATTACGTTTATTTTTAGAAAACACAACGAAACATGCACATTTTCCAGATTTTATTCCAGCATAATTTATTGCCTTAGAAATTTGAGTAGTGCAAGACATTCGTAATAACAGGTCAAGTTCTGGTCGGTTAGCAACTGTGATTCCTCTTCTAAGAGCTTCCAAGGTAATCTTTAATGCCTCGATCAAGTGCTGCAAACCAAAAATGGCCTCAGGATCAAATCCTTGAATGTAAACGTTCTCAAAACGGTGTCGTATTTGGTCTACTAACTTTGTTCCAATCACACTCTCCAATTTACCACAACAAAAGACTGAAACGTGGAAGTTTGATAACCTGAATACAGAGGAAATATTATTTCCATTCAATTGTGTTTCAGCAAAGTTTGTAAGCAAAAAGAGGCAGCTAAAATGATATCTCTTACCCCTCCAACTACAGGTTACTCTATAATTTCATTGCAACGTGAAGCATCAGAAGGCAGTACCACCGCCATGCACTATGGTTACGACGGTTATCTCGTCTCCCTCTTTAGCTAATGCATCCGTCCCACCTAAAATTGAGCAGTCAACACCATTTACAGCGATGACCACGTTGTCGAAATTGAGTCTAGCATGTTCTGCGGCATTTTTCCTTAGCAAATCCATTATGTAAGACACCTTGACGACAGGTTCTGTGATACGAATCAACTCCTGTCCAACGATTTTTTTGACGCCCCCCAAAAGCCGAACTGTAATCAATGTTATACGGTATTTGTCTCCTTCTCTTCCGTAATCTCGTCCTCAATTTCAATATCCGTATCGGAATCAGTTTCAAGAATTTTTTCTTGAACCTTCTGTTTTCGAAGGTACGAGGTTATATATCCCGCCACCCTATTGCGAAGGACCTTTGATTTCGTAACCGCAATCTCTTGCAGGGCCTTCTTGTTCTTTTCAAAATCTGGACCAAAACGATCCGGATACTTCTCCAACACTGTTGTAGATATTCTCTTTATGCGATCCATATGACAGCAGCGTGTTTAGTTAATTGATAGACTATTTTAGCCTATCTTCTGCTCCCATCGATTCAAACATGATGTATTGAAAGATTAATACTATCCTGTCATCGCGACTTCGTCTGAATTAAGATGGAAGGAACTATAGCCTAGCCAACCTTCAATTCGACTTGAATTTCCATTCTGTGACTGCTTATTTGTTCTTAATACCCGGAGCAGGTACATTCGCTTTAATCCTTCTACTAAATTTCTCTCTTTCTATGTCATTGTTAATTTTTGCAAGTACATACTGTCTCAGTGATCGAGCTAGATCGCTTTTTTCGTTAAGCTTAAAGGTTTTAGTTTCACTTTTCTTTCCTATTTCTTCCAGCAAACCCTTCTCTACCAGTACTGGGATCATTTTTCGCAGACTGTCTATCGGAATAGGTACGATTTGACTGATCTCGCCCAGCGAATAGTCAAAAGGTTCGTTGATTATCAGAAAATCCAAGACCCTTGCGACAGCATTCCCAAATACATCTTCGAGTGGTCGAGCACCCATATCATTGATGGTGGCTGATTCCAAATTGTATGAAAATTAATAGAGTCAATTATTTAAACTTGAGCGTAACGTTGGCTTCTTGCGATTAACACATTTGATTTGATAATTGATGATTATTTGATTAATTTAAATAACAGTATGAGAATTTTTAGCTATACTAGATGCTAGTTATCCAAGAATGGCAAAAATGGATATTGAAGCAGTTAATCTGTGAAGGTATTCACAGAAGTATCTCTGAGAGCCAATTATTCAGGGAGGCTGGAAGACATTATGAACCCAATTTCCAATCCGCATTACGTTCCCTTATCGACGAAGGAATTGTTATGGTTCTTGAATCGCATCGTCTGAAGAAGTATCTGGTCAATTTCGACATGATAGACGTAGCACAAAGTATAATCAATTCGCAATCTAAATTGAACCGAATCAAAGTGATTCAGCCATTTATGCCTGAACCAGAAGGCTTCATCTATTGGTTTGACAACAATCAAGAGGACAGAAAGTATCGCAGACAGAATATTTACAGATTCTACACAAGCAAGACAGACAGGATGGAATTTGCAGCGCAACTGATAACTCAATCGATGTCACGCTCCAGGACGCTATACATGGGTTCGCTCAATAATTCTAACTCTTATATTTACAAGATATGGAGAGCGGCATTAGTGTTGTCTGATGAGAGTGAAGATGGAACCTTCATTCTCCAGGATCTTCAAGATAGGGAACGAGTAGCATGTGGAAACAATCGACAAAGAGGCAAAATAGGAATTGCAATTTTCAAGAAACTCGGATATATACAGGAGATAAGTACGAAGGGCAACTCGACACGGTTCAAGATTACCGGACGCAAACCATTCTCAGTAACGTTGGATGAAATTTTCACAGTTTCTACTTAATCAGACTAGGGTAGCGAGAAATTCGAGGACTTTACATGCAATTGGGAAGCTAGTAAAGATGGTGGAGAAAAAATTACGTAAGAATCACTTAAGACCGGTCGATGTAATACACACTGCAAAAGTTCATTCAGGAAGAATCTCCTTGAGAATTGACAAATTCATAATGAATGGTAACATTATAGAAAAAGAAATAGTAGAACATAGTCCTTCAGTGGGGATGATTCCTGTGGATCGTCATTCATATGTCTATCTGGTTCAGCAATACAGACATGCAACAGGGAAATCTCTGCTAGAAATACCCGCGGGAAAAATTGAAAAGGGCGAGGCTCCTGAAAAGGCTGCTTATCGAGAGCTAGCTGAAGAGATAGGCTATACTGGAAAATTTTCTCTTTTAACGACTTTTTACCTTGCTCCCGGATATGACACAGAGCTAATGTACCTTTTCCAATGTACTGACTTGAGAAGAGTGGTGCGGGGCCAGCTTGACGATGATGAGAATATTTCTATCAAAAGAATGAAGATGGGCACTGCGATTCGCAGATGCTTAAGTGGAGAGATTCAGGATTGTAAGACCATAGCAGGTCTCCTAGCTTATTCTGCACGAAATAATGTCACATTGTGAATTCTGTGAACTAATTAAGAGTAGTCTTGATTTACAGTTAGGCATCAACGAGGGCAACTATTACCTCTGAATCAATCATTTTTTCTTATCGTAGATACTATTGATCAAGTTAGCCAATTTGATATCTTGGTCGCTTATGCCATTAACGTCATGGGTCATTAGATCGATCGTAACTGTGTCATATACATTAAACCACTCTGGATGATGGTCCATCTTTTCGGCATGAAGAGCTACCTCGGTCATGAAGGTAAAGGCCCCGACGAAATTCTTGAATTTGAATGATCGATGAAGCTTGGAATCCTTCATGGACCAAGCCTCCAAACTGGAGATTGCTGACTCTATCTCACTTCCTGAAAGTTTAGTATACTTTTTTTGCTGATCGTTTGACATACTGCTTAGTAGTATTTTCATGTTATTAGGGGTTTTTCCTTGCTTGTCATCTCCAAATTTTGTTGACATTCAACCACACATGAATTTTGAGATTAGCGATTTCTCACACCCCCGAAGGTAACTCCCTGAAGTCAATACATACGCTGGATCCCAGCGAATTCGTGCCTGGATATTAGAGCTAATATTATATCCTGCCAAATCCACAATATTTAACCGTGAAATTCGTAGACGAACAGGGTTCTATCATAGTACCAAAGTCTGTTAGACCTATAATTGACTATCCTGAGACAGTCCTTGGCAATAAATGTGGTGCATCAAGGCAATTCAGGCTTGGAAAACTTCACATAAGAGAATACGATAATTATTATTCAGTTCATTCAGACAAGATTAGCCCGCTAAATGATCCTCTTGGGCATTTGATTGCTGATGCTCCAGAATATTTGGTTGGAATACTCTCTGGAATCTCGATCTATTCAAGCTTAAAAAATATGCCTACCACTCGTTCCAAAAAGAGCGCAGTAAATTCGAAATCTACTACAGTAATTGAAGGTAAGGATTTGCTATCTCCTTACCTTGCAGGAATATTTGCTGCTTATTCTAGCTATACTATCACCAAGTCTTTAAAAAAGCTGTCCCAAAGGCGACGATAGATTTTGGAAAAAATAGAGCATCTAGATCATCAGGATTCCGCTGATCTTACCACTGCAGATGCAGTCTCAAAAACGATGGAATCAGCGACAGGAGTTTCGAAATTATATCTTGTTAAGGTACTAATTAAACTGATTCCAATACTAATTCATCTGAGAAGGGACCGTCGGGAGTGGGTAAAAAGGGAAGGCAGAAATATTGACACCAAGAAATACATCAAGCATGCAGAGCGGACTCTTGCCACATTCATTGCACTTGGTCCTTCATATATTAAACTAGGCCAATGGTTATCAACCAGAACCGATGTTCTCCCTCAACCTTATCTTGAAGTCCTGGCCAAGCTGCAAGATGACGTACCTCCCTCAGATTTTTCTTTGGTTCAGGAGACCATCGAAAAGGAAATAGGAAAAATTGACCGAGTCTTTGACAAGTTCGATAAGAAGGCCAAGTCTGGAGCTAGTCTTGGGCAGGTCTATTTAGCTAGCTACAAGGGACGGGATATTATCATCAAAGCATCACGACCTCATATAGAGAAAACAGTCTCAAGAGATATTCTGGTTCTAAAGTCAATCCTTCCTTTAGCAACCCGCTTTATAGATCCCAATTTGAGGTATTCTGTTGAGGCGATGTTTTCGCAATTTGTCGAAACTATTAGCGAAGAGATGGATTACAGAATTGAAGCAAGAAATCTTAAGACGATTCGGCGAAACTTGAGCCATGATCCAATGGTACTGATTCCAGAGGTTATTTCAGAGATAACCTCTAGACACGTTCTCTCTATGGAGTACATTCCTGGTACAAAGATAACAGATATTGCGACATTGAACGCCATGGGTTTGGATAGGGAGAGGATCGTATCTAAGGTACATCGTATATTCTTCAAAATGCTCCTGAAGGATAGTATTTTTCATGCCGATCCTCATCCTGGAAACATTTCTGTTACCTCTGATGGCAGGATTATTCTCTACGACTTTGGAATGGTTGGAAGAATCGATGATGATACTCGATTAAAACTAGTGAGGTTGTACCTAGGCTTGATTGAAAAAGACCCTGTGCGAGCAGTAAATGTATTGATAGATTTGGGTACACTAGAACCTTCCGTTAATAGGTACATTGTTGAAAAGGCGTTGGAGTTTAGTATTAGATCGCTTCATGGTCAGCAAGTAGACAGGATGGAAGTGAAGGCCCTCATTGACCTAACGAATAAGACGATGAGTAAATTCCCATTTAGACTCCCAAAGAATCTGGCACTGTACATGCGGATGAGCTCTATACTTGAAGGGATCTATCACCATCACAAGGTTAAATTCCAATTTGTTAAAGTGTTGGCTGATATACTGGCCGAAGAAGGATTGCTAAGAGATGCATACATAGAAGAGACTAAAGACTATTTCAAGCGGCTTGCAAAAGGAATAGAGGCTAGTATTGGCTTAGCACCCT
>JAATVS010000645.1 GCA_014523695.1 Nitrososphaerales archaeon TH5895 | reverse complement strand
TGCATCTGCCATTATAACAGCAGTACCAAATCGAAAACTTGAACAAAATGATATCCTTACAGAAGGAGATAAGGTAATGATTAGGTGGACGAATAGTGGAACGAATACGGGACCATTATTTGGAAATCCCCCTACAGGTAATGCATATGTTGCAACAGGTTTCGATCTCTTCCGCATTTCAAATGGTAAAATCAAGGAGCTTTGGCAGCAATACAATTTTGCTGATTGATGATGAAGCATATTTTTGAGTTCCAGACTCATAACACATAGATGGTTCTTTCCACGTAGTGGTTCTATCAGCTAAGAGGATTCATCAGAACAAAGCCAAACAATACCACGCGACTTAATCATAAAAATCTAATCTGTGTTTTATAACCTCAGGTGAAATAAATATGACAAATGTAAGCATTGGTTGCTTCATTAAGAAGCCCATTAGTATAGACGCATAAGAGTTGAATTCGAATAGTACTAGTATTCAACATTTCAGATTAAATCTTATCATAACTGTCGTTATTTGTAAAACAAGCATTACGGGCAGACTACTACTACTAAACACTTATAACAAAAGTCTAATGTAGGACTTATTTCATAGATCTAATTATGCTCCATACAAATATCAAACTATACCATGTGACCTGTTTCATGTTTATAACAATGGTTGCTTCAATAGGTACTTTTTCAGTTTATGGTGGTAACTCTACAAGCCCAAACACATTTCTTAAGGGATCTACACCATATGACGTACCCTACGAGGATTGGATGACAAAGTGGTGGCAATGGAATATTCAAATACCAAAAGACCAACACCCACAACTCCTTGGCTCCGCTCTTGGGAAATGCCCTGTCGGAGTTTCAGGAAATGTGTCTTTCTTAACCCAAAGTCTACAGGGAAAAACAGAGTATAGCTGTACTATTCCAGCTGAGCAAGCTATAATGATACCTGTCTCGACTGGCGAATGCACTTCCGACGAAGCAAAATCTAGTGTACCCGCAGAGATGATGAAATGCGCCACAGAAGGCAATAAGTATCTGACTTTTGATGTAGCGGTTGATGGAGTACATTTGAGTGGTCTAGATCAAAACGATGCTAGAAGTGAAGTTTTCAACATGACTGTACCTCAGGGCAATTTCCTGGATCTGAAACCTGGGCAATGGAATGCTGTGACAGGAGGATACTTTGCCTTTCTGGAACCTCTTCCAGTTGGGAATCACGAAGTCGCTGTTTCTGCTAGGGTCACTAATCCTATAGATCCTTCATATAACTTCAATTACGATACAACATATCTATTGAAGGTACAATAAGTTCCACTAATAATTATGGATTCCCATTTCGAGATTTTTCCTTATGGACCTCTACTAGAACTTCTTCGATATATTCTTTGATTTCCTCATCCGAAAGTGAAGTTGGGACGCCCGTCACTTCTGGCATGGTCTTTGAAAATTGCTTTGAGGTCTTCAGAACTTTGTCTAGTATTCTACGATCCATCTCTGCTTCGCCCATGCTTCCCACAAACCTAACCTCTGATTCAACTGACTTACGAATCGAAACACGAAGTCTAGAGTCTTCTGAAATGGAGATAGCAGATGAATAAAGTCCTATAAAAATTGTGTATGACGCCAATCCAAAATATGATCCTGATAATAGTCCAAGTGGAGGAAATGGCGCAGTTATCAAAGCCTGAGCCTGATAAGATATCAATAATAATAAGAAACCAATCCCTGTCATGACTAAGTATCCCTTTACTTCTCGATTCTGCAACTTACGTGCGACTAGAATAAAAGCCAAACCAAATAACACGCCACCTATCGGTCTGCTAGCATCTACCATTATGATGTAAACAAAGTTAAAAAGCATGGGATCATCAGATACATATGAGAGTAAAAAATTTAGTACTATCGGTTGGAATTGGCTTAGAAAATATAGAAGTGGTATTGACATTAATATCCAGTATTTCCATCTACCTAGTTTTTTTCTGTAGCCTTGTAACAAAAATATAGTACCCACCCAAAGCAGTACAAATGCAATCGCGGAAGAAATAGTATAAATGTATACAAGTGATGAATTCCCTATTTCTATGTGGGTAAGAAAATCGCCATATATTCTAAGGTAAATAACATCTGGTCGATATAAGAGCTGATCTAGAAAATATACTATTCCAGCAATTGCACTCGCCGAAATAAATAAACTTGCAAGCAGATATACCAGCATTAGACGATTTCTGTTTGATCTAATCCATACTACGAACCGCCATGATAATAAAGCCATCAGAGCTGAGGCTGTCAAGAAACTACTCATGATTATGGATCTTATGAGAATTGTATGATAGCTAGAGGTAAGTGAAACTTCCAATAAGATTACGACTAATAATCCGATAATTCCAAGTTGAATAATTACTACCGTCTTGTTTATGACGCCTATGTGCATGTGATTATGAGAAAGTAAAGATTTGCCTACTTTATTACGAACATAATTCAAAATAATCAATTGGGAAAACACACAAAAGATCCCCAGCCCGACAAAGATCGTGATCTCCTGGCTTAGATCACGGGCACCCACAAAACCAGATACGCGGATAATTCCAGCCTCAACTAAAACACCAATTATTGTTGCAGATACAATTACAAAGACTACCCGATCAGAGGATAACAACCCTTTGTGGATGTGTGTCGGGCTGCCCTCTACATCAGTCATCGCGAAAAAATCATGAAACATAGATAAGTTTAACCTATTGAACTTTCCGTTTTTTGAGTCAAGAAACCCCCAATCTATATGTCTAAAGTCTCATATTGTCTGCGTTTTGTTACTCTGAGCTTTTATAGGCTCAGTGAGCTCCCTTAGACTTGTTATAGCTTATCTGGAAGGCGATCCCCCGACTACAGCTCTACTAGATGCATCCTATGAGTCTGCGACGTATTGGTTCCTTGTAAAGATATCCAACCTCTTTACCTCCAAGAACAAGTTTTACTGCCTGTTTCGCTTCATCACCTTCGAAAAGAATCACGGTTGCAGGAAGGGGCAGTGCGAGTGTCTTCGCTCTCCTCTTTAATATTGGTTACAAGTTCGTCGTGATATTTCTCTGACGGTGTTTTCTATGGCGTACTTAGCCAGTTTAATTGCTTCAAACATCGGAGTACAAATCTCTAAAAAGAGCTTGCTTATATGCAATTACATTCCACTATTTCGTGCAGACTCTCCAGGTCATTTGAGGATTTGTTTATAGATCATCAATTACAAGTAAGCTAACATTTTCAGGAAACTTATTAGCACCTAACATTTCAATTTATGGGCATGGAAAATGGGATGTCGAAGGGAGAAAAAGGAGTATCATCATCTTCTTCTGATACTGGATTCCAAGACTATATGACAGATACTTTGAACAAGGGTACGCTTGCTA
>JAATVS010000644.1 GCA_014523695.1 Nitrososphaerales archaeon TH5895 | reverse complement strand
GCACTGACTGCTGGGACTCTAGCAGCCAGCCAATGCGGCTTTAGCGTCGAATTAGGCCGCTACACGCCTTTTATTTTTTAGTCTTAATTAAGAAGAAATAGATCTTTTTTATAATTTGTTGTGAATTAGGCGGCTGCAGTAGCGAAGCAGTGCTAGATCCAGACAGGAATGGATTGGACGCAACAATGCATAAGGTAGGCGGCCCACACTTACACATTCTGGCTTCATTTTTAAGGGTCGTCCTACCTTTTTTTCTAAAAGGTTACTAGTTAGAGAGTAACAAAGTCCTGAGCGTGAAAGTGTTTAAAATATCACTAGTGACATTGGGATATGATATGAATACCAGATGTTTCTTCCTCATTATTAGAATAGCAATTTGAGTTTCAATTTCTAAAGCAACAAAATGAAAGCAAGTCTTGTAAATCAAAGATTTTGAGTATGCGAATACATTCCTTGTGGGAATCAATGGCTTCCATATTCCGTACGGCGAATCAAGGAAAGAGAAATATATTTTTGCTAGCAAGATCTCTTATACAATCCTAAGAACGAACGAACAACATTATCTCTCAAATTTTATCAGAGGAAGCAGAACTTTTCATTTGTAATTTCTATCCCCCACCTCATTGTAGCTTATATTGATAAGATCTGATATTGGTAAGCTAAAGTAAAATGTAGCACCATTTCCATTATTGTTATTTTCTGCCCATATCTTCCCACCATGAGCTTCAATGATATTTTTTGAGACATACAATCCTAAACCAGTACCCGAAAAGGATTTAGTAGCAAATTTGGAAAATAATTTTGGCATTATCTCAGGATCTATGCCAGTACCATTGTCCTTAACACTAACTATCACGTTTCCATCAAATTTTTCCTTATTATCACCGTCTCTATACGATACAACAATGTCCAATTTTCCATTTTGTTGTGGTGCAAATTTTATTGCATTATCGACTAAATTATTAATCACCTGAGTTATTCTCCCTTTATCTGCTTGAACATATACACTAGCTTTTTCTGGCTGAAATGAGATTTCTGGAAATTGGTTATACTTCTTATTGTTGTTTCGTTCGCCTTGACTTCTATACTCTTGTAATATGGAAGTAATAGTATCGTTGATATTGAATACTTCCTTTTTAATGTCAAGTGTGCGACCTTCAATCCTTGTAACGTCTAGAATATCTTCTGATAACCTCTGCAATCTTTTCGCATTTCTAATCACGATATCAAATAGCTTCTGTTGTTCATAGTCCATTACTCTGGAACGAAGAACATTCATAATACCAATTATTGGTTGGAGTGGTGTTCTCAATTCATGGGCTGCTATATCAATAAATTCCTTTTGTGTCTTATTATGTACCTTTAGTTGTTCGTAGGCTGATGTTAGCTCTTTATTTGCCTTGTCCAGGTCGCTTGTTCTGCTGTTTACGATAGCACGCAGTCTTTTGTTCCATGTAAGAATGATGAAAGCAATGATAGACGCTACCAATCCTATAATTGTAATAATCAGAATACTGAGGTACTTTTGCTCGTTGATTGCAGAAGCTACATCACCTGCAAGGTTGTGAGGGGCCGCAACGTACAGTGTCAAAAAATTCGTCCCGTTTAGTAGTACTGGTGAGAATGCTATTGTGTTTACTGTGCCTTGTTTAGAAATTACATCTATTGAACTGCTGCTGCCACCGTCATCACTATTAACCGAACTTTTCAGTGCTTCATTTAACTGATCGCGTGACCTTGCAGAAAGTAATGTTGAAAGTGCTGATTGTATTTCCTTCCCAAAGATATTTTTGCCAACAAACGATTGACTATTTGCATAAAGTACCAAACCATTTTTGTCTACTAATCCAATAGTACTGTTAAATTGTGGAAGGAGCTGGTTTTTTAATAGTTCACCTAATATGCTAGTCCTTATTCCTGCGACTACTACACCCATAAATGATCCTTTCTCTGTGGCATTAACGTCTCTGTATTCTCCTCCCTGTTTGCTTAAAAGAGGGTATGACAAGAAATATCGAGGAACTTTATCATTTGACTCAATAACGCTACTATAATATTCCATGCTAGTATTCTTTGCCATTGTGAAGTATGGTCTATAGCTTAAGTCAAAGTCTTTGTATTGCTGGTATGCAGTAGAGTTAATATTGCTAATCCATACTATCTTGCCATCTTTGTCAAGCCACATATAGAAGTCAGTTAGATCGCTTGTATAATTTTGCCTAAAATCAATTATCAGGCGAGCCCTTTGATATTCATTATTTTGTATTGCAGGGGAGTCAGCCAATGTTTGTAGAAGAGGTATTATGGATTCTATACGATTTGCGAGTATTTCTGACAAATCATGGGCTTGAATTATGGCATTTGATCTTATCTCTTGTGTAGCAATATCGACGACCTTGGTAGAGATTGAATTCGAATATTGATATGCAAGTATGGAGAGGATGATGGCTGTAGCAGAAATAGCAATCAACATGACAAGGCTATTCTTTGATATCGCAAGTCCTCTCAGCAAAGTATTAGTGACAATCAAATATGTAGTTCTTATAGTAAAAGTTTACTTATGATTTAGGTAACACACACATTCATTTTCTTCAGTTAACACACACCGACAGAGTTTATAGCCGTTGATTATTATTATGCCTGCGATCGGTATCCCAAAATTAATTTCTATTGTCAAACCATGGAGTAAAGCATCTTCATGAGTATGCGCACATGATGGATCTTCATTATTCGCTTGCTTTCTCAGAATTTTTAGTGAGTTATATGTTATATTCCTTAGCACTTGGCAATAGACCTCATGTTTGGGTTAAGAAATATGACATTACACTATCAAATCAGAATCGACCCAATTCTTGCCATAAATCTTACACAATAAGGTTACTTTGAACCATGGATAAGATTTCTAAGATTTTAGTAGTAGTCAGAATATTCGCACCAGTTATAGTCTTTATTTTTGTCTGAAGTAACAATATGAAATCGTACATGACTTTCGCAATAGTAGCCGCAGTAGCAGTTATGCTCGTTGCCTCTGCAGCCGTAGCAACAGAAGACGCATTTGCAGACAAAAAGAAGAAGAAAGAAAATAACCAAGCATTATCGCAAGCAAATGCTTGTGGAAATGGCAAACTACCATTGAATGTGTTCTGTTCAAATAGTGCTTCACAGATTCAAGGCGATGAAAACGCAGTCAGCACTTCATCTTACCAAGCTGGCAGCTAAAACCAAGACTGGTTACAGATAGAAAGGCTAGCGTTATAACTCCCTTCTCTTTTTTCATTCATTTCAACGTGTTTGTACGTCGTAAATATCTGTTTAACTAGGATTAATTGAAGCACATCATCAACACCTAAGCAGTTTCTTGAAATCAGGTGTTAATTCTTATATGTGATTCAGCCTTTCTATCGAAGAGCGTTCAGTTTGATCGTGATAGCTGCCACCTATAATCCACGATTTGAATTGGCTGAATGACATATAAGCATATATTATTTAAATGTCAGTAAACATAATAGGAGTGATATGCCAGGGATATGAATAGCTTTTTCTCAAAAACTAATCGAGAGCTTTTTTTGTATCAGTTAAAGTGGCTAGCCGTTTTTATGGCTATAGGTTTCATTATTGTATATTTATTTGAATTTCCTATTGATCTAATAATGCTAATAATAGCATTCATCTTAATCAATATTTACAAGACAAGGATAATGCTGAAAAAACTTGGCATTTTCAATGATGGCGACGTGAGAGATATTCGGGGTTTCATTAGGTCATTATTTAAGTCACCTTCTTCATCCATGGATGGTACTACTTCTGTAAGATACTATTGTATGTCATGTGGAAACGAGCACAGGGAAATTGCATGTGCTAAATGCGGTTCAAAGATGAAAAGGGTAGGATGAAATCTTTTGATTACTGAATTAAACTCTAATATCAGATGAATACGAAAATTCATTCTCATCAGTTGTTATTCATTCTAGTAAATCATTCGGTGAATCTATGAAGAACTGGATTCCGATAAAGTGAATATATCAGGTTACCGAAAAGAATACCCCTCAGAGGCATTGTATGCCTTAATTCATCTATTAGGACATAGTTAGAACAAGATCAGCTGTATAACTTATACTTGATCAAGTGAAAATTTGACTAATTCTGTTTTAGTTAAGGTATTGAGTCCTTCTCTACCACCACCACCGCTGATCGGTTACTTGGCGTCGATTATGATGATACAAGGGTAGAGATTGGGACGAAGAAGGTTAACGCTAGATCTCATTCTTCGCTGTTGAGTTAAATAGTAACGTTAGTTTTTGTATACTGTTAGTTAATACAAAATATTTTAGTCATTTTTACCATTGTTGTTCAGGGGTCTTTGCGGCTATTGCAATTTAAACAATAGTAATGGTTATATCGTTTTTTGATACTGCAGGCCGCTGAGCAAGATCAATGACTGTTTTTCTCTATAGTCAACAAGGCTTGAATAGCATTTTTCCATTTTTCGTATAGTCAGTCATTCCCGTACTTTGAAGGCAATGACGTTATCTGTTACTTCAAATTCAGGAACATTTGGTAAAGACAATTCAGTAAAGACGAATCGAAATAGCTTTTCAAAATAAAGCGACCACCTCCTTCCCATTTCATGCTGGATCACAAGTCGATGATTTCTGTCATGATCTGCCGTGTGATAAGAATATTGAAACCCCGATACTCTCAGCCAAGATTCGATGGTCTGAAGAAAGGAGGTTAAATTGTGTTCTCCTCGTAATAGAAGTGTCAAATCTTTCATCTCGTTCTTTGCTATATGTTCCGAAAGCTTTTCTACTTCTTTTTCTTCGAGTTTATTCATCATTATTATTAGCAAGGACTTGGGGATGGAGATCATGCCTGACGTTGAGGCGTACGCGTCATATTCCGCATGAGAGGAAAATACTTGAGAAGCCAACGTGTTTAGACTAATTCTTTTCTGTGCTGCTTCATGCTTTAGCTTTTTGAGAATGTCGCTTCTAAATCTAAGAGTAATGCTGCTACTGTCCATGCTTTTATTATTTTTCTCAATCTGTTGCAATTCTTAACCCAGGTTACTATATTATAATGTATTAGTTTAAATATTTTACGCCCTTTGCCATTATAAAAGTGCAATGCAATCAGAGCATTGCAAAAGATATATATTATTACTTATAGAGTTGCGTTTCGAAATTCTATTGCAGATAATACATAATGCCTAAGAAGAACGACCAAGATTTATCCTATGTGACTGTTAGCTTATCTAAACCATCCACCAATTGTGTCACATTTAG
>JAATVS010000643.1 GCA_014523695.1 Nitrososphaerales archaeon TH5895 | reverse complement strand
TGTATACCTACGGGTACCATGTTATAAGTATTATATTTTGCCTGATCGCTTTGGAACTATATATAATACCCATCATTCACCACTTGTCCTTAACTCAGTAAAATTGCTCTCATCATTTTAGTAGGTATCTAGCTGCTATATCGAAAGGAACTTGAAATTTAAACTTGTCCGTTGTTGGATCATAAATAGCATAGATTGACGATAAATCTACATCATTGAAATTCTGATTGGTTATCTCATTAGTTACATTTACGTTTCTAGCCAGCATGACGGGAAAGTCGATTCTTGTTTTTTGCCTTTGATCTGTATCATCAGTTAACTGCTTAGCGTTTGCAACTACTTCAATATCTGTAGCGGAGATGTTAAAACCCAGTAGGTTATACTCCAAAGAAGGCATTGTAAATTCTAAGGGCCCAGATTTGTTTAAAATTTCACGCTTAAGGGTTTCGTTTGGAAAGATTTGGTCTGCGTCGATTTCTACAGAGTGTTCAAATACTCTCGTAAAAATATCAAATATAGTGTCAGCTATCACTTGGGTGTGCATACCATTATCACTATCAAGTATAGAAAAGTCAACCTGTGCATAAGCTGCTATTAACTGAGTCCAATAGCTCGTAGGTACCCCCAATAGTAACAATAAAGATAATAATAATAAGCCGTAAATTCTTATCATGTCGTTCAGTTACCTCATCCTTATTGCACTGAACTGCATTGTACTTAAATTTTCACTAGTAAAATATATCTAGTTCCTACAAATTAAAGAGATGAATCAATGAAAACCTTGCCCTCCGCAGCTCTAGGCTTTACTCTTGGAGTAATTATTGGTCTCATAGTAATACCCACATTAACTGCTTCACCAGTTGTGAATCGAGCTGTCCTTGCTCAATCTACAATGCCGAGTGAGGATCAACGCCCCAATATCTTGTTAATAATGGGTGATGATTTTGGATGGTCAGATATCGGTGCGTTCGGAGCAGAGATCTCGACACCAAACCTTGACCAGCTTGCTAAGGAAGGAAAAATTGGGACTAATTATCATACTGCTCCTACGTGTTCTCCGGCACGGGCAGCGCTACTCACTGGCGTAGATTGGCATTTGGCTGGATTAGGTAGTATGTATGAATTAATAGCTGAGAATCAGGTAGGTAAACCTGGGTATGAAACCTACCTCAATGATAGAGTTGTAACAGTCCAAGAGCTTCTACGAGACGCGGGATACAACACAATCCAATCCGGGAAGTGGCATCTTTCAGGTGATGGTGTTACTCCTGGTACTACCCCTTATGATAGGGGGTTTGACCATGCCTTTACTTTGGTTGGAGATGGAGGTAATCACTTTACAAACGGCTCCATCTTTCCAGGCGGACACACAATATTTCTAGAGAATAATACCGAAGTAACTCGGCCTGGTAACGGTACTCTTTTCTCTAATGAACTTTATACGGATAAGATGATTGAGTATATTAACAAGACTCAGCGCGATGATAACCCGTTATTCATGTATTTGGCATTTCAGGTAGCCCATTCCCCATTCATGGCACCGGCAGATATGATAGAAAAGTATAACCAGATTTATAGTTCAGGATGGGATGAGATAAGGGAACAGAGATTTGAAAAGCAAAAAGAGCTAGGCATCTGGCCTGCTAATATGACATTAAATAAAGGATTACCACCAAATGTGGAATGGGATTCTCTAACGCAGGAGCAACGAGATTATTCCAGCCAAATATTGGCAGTTCGCGCGGCCATGATAGAAGACATGGACAGTAATATAGGAAGACTCATCGATCATCTCAAACAGACGGGTGAATATGATAACACATTGATCGTATTTACATCAGACAATAGTGGTAGCGAAGCCGCTCAACTCCCTGAGTCAATCTTACTCTTCAATGGGGTTGATTACACAGCCTTACCAGAATTTGTCCAGAATTTGAATAATTCATTGAGCGGCTTAGGCAGTATGACAAGCAGTGTTAATTACGGCACATGGGGTCCTTATGTTTCATCAGTACCATTAGCTGGCTTTAAGGCTAGTTTATTTGAAGGAGGAACTAGATCTCCTTTTATTATCAAGGAGCCCACTGTTACCAATACCACTAATGCTGTAGCGCCAGCAATGACAAATACAACGTCACCAATCGACAGTTTCATGTTTGTGACAGATATGGCTCCTACTTTTCTAGATTATGCTAATGTCTCAGAGGCAGGTTCAACGTATAACGGAACAGAGGTTCATCCAATAATGGGAGAGTCAATCAGGCCGCTTCTTAACGGGTCAGCAGAAGAGATCCATTCAACCGACAACCCAATTGGTTCAGAGATGTTTAATAGTACGGCAGTGTATAAGGGACCTTGGCTGGCTATGCGTTCTGGGTCGGATCCTACTGGGAACTGGCAGTTGTACAACATCGTAACAGATCCTGCACAGAATAATAATCTAGCAGAAGAACAACCAGATCTGCTGCAGCAGATGATCTCGGATTATCAAAAGTACTCTGAAGAGGTTGGTATTGTAATTCCAACTGGAGCAAAAGCAGCGGTACAGTATTCAAAGATTTATCCCCCAATAAATCAAACCCAGACCATTAATCTAGACGAGATAGTACCACCATTTAAGAAACCTAATGCCACGGACTTGAAAAACGCCATTCAATTTTCCTTCTGAAACTCACTCTTTCTTTTTGTTTTTAGTATCTTAGATATGCTGAAGCGACTTTCTTACACCATATAACAGTTCATGATGGCAAGATTCTAAATCGTAATAACAAAAGAAGAAGAAGAAGAAGAAGACGACTTTATTTCTGATAAAATAACTGATCCTTGATCTTCCTGTTTCAATGGGAGGGGGAATTATATGGGCTTATTTACATTGCTCACGAATCTAAAATACATCAAGACCCAAAACAAGGCATTTGGATAATGGGAAGACAAGATCCGTTCTGGCAATCACATAACTATAATGATTTTCCTAATAACGGTGACTTAGGTATGCCCGATCAAAACGGCAACTATCGCCACCCAGAAATAAGAGGATGGAGAAAAGTAAAGCATGTCCTATTCAAGGGTGTTGGTGGAGAAAAAATACCTTATGTTTACCCTGTTGCTGCTCAGCTTGGCGCTGACCTTAATCCAGGCATAGGTATTACGTTTGTATACGATGAGAATTATCCGGCTATTTGGATTTCAGGAGCAGGCGAAATAGCGTTTGAGGATCTGATTATTAGAAATCGGAAAGTTGGAATCAACCTGGGCGTTATGCGCAGAGGCATCAATCACATCGGTAATGACGATGCGTCGTATTGTATTTTTCGCAATGTTTCCGTGGATGTTGTAAGTTCGTCATGGCTCGTCTCAGCGGAAGATAAGAGAGGGATTATAGAAGATATGAGAAGAGTTCATCCTGAATTAGCATCTATCCCAGATGGTTCCCCCCAACTCGAACCCCACATAGTAAGACATATCTGGGAAAGGGTGGGAGTTGTACAACATCGAAACTGATACCGGTCAGAATAACAATGTAGCAGGTCAAAATCCAGATTTGCTGAAGTAGATGATTGCTGACTATCAAACTTTCGCAGAGGAGGTTGGTGTTGTAGTTCTCACGGGAGAAAAGGCAGCAATCCAGTACGCAGGCATTTATCCAGCTCTAAACCAAACCCAGACCGTCAATATAGACGAGATTATACCACCATTTAGTAACAAAACTTAGTTCGACAGAAAACTTTAGCTAGGTTTATGTTACTACTTTGGAGTCTCTTTTTAGAACTGCCATTAGTGCCAAAACTATGAAATTAACCAAATCAACGTTCCCAATGCTATCAGGATTACTGCGTTAACGCCTCCACTTCTTTCCTGTAGTTCTTCCAGTTCATCATATATCTGCAACTTCTCTCTCAT